>CAZTYG010000501.1:0-1503 GCA_964617445.1 uncultured Blastochloridaceae bacterium | reverse complement strand
GCTGCGGGCGGTGAAGCAGGCGCTGCCGGAGATTCACATTCACGCATTTTCACCGATGGAAATCGAACACCTCACCCGCATCACCGGACGCGACCCGGAGTGGGTGCTGGCCACGCTGCGCGGGGCCGGAGTGGACAGCATTCCGGGCACGGCTGCAGAAATCCTGGTGGACCGCGTGCGGCACGAGGTTTCCGGCAATAAACTCGACGCCGCGCGCTGGGAACAAATCATCCGAGCCGCGCACCGGCTCGGCATCCCTTCCACTGCGACGATCATGTATGGCCACATCGAAACCTGGGACGACATCCGGGAGCACTTCGACATCCTGCGCCGCATCCAGGAGGACACCGGCGGCTTCACCGAACTGGTGCCGTTGGCGTTCATCCCCTATCGCAACCGTCTCGGCCGCCGCCTGGCGGAAACCGGCGCGGACGGACGCGCGGATTTCAACGCCTTGGAACACCGCGGCCTGTGGACCGCCCGCCGCCTCTATCCATTGGCACGGGTGTATTTCGACGGACTCATCGACAACCTGCAAACCTCATGGGTGAAACTGGGCGTGGACCTTGCAGCGGAATCGCTGGACTGGGGTTGCAACGACTTCGGCGGCACGCTCTACGAGGAGTCCATCACCCGCGAATCAGGCGGCGCCCATGGCGAATGCTTGGAACCGACGCAGATCGAAGCCGCCATCCGGGACGCGGGACGTATTCCGGTGCGACGCGACACCCTTTACCGTCCGGTCGAAGCGACGGCGGAAAGCGCCGCGCTTTCCTATTCCTGAACCGGCCTTAAGATGGCGCAGTGCTGTCCCCGGGAGAAAAAGCAATCATGCATCCGCGCGAAGCCGTGATCATCGCGGGGCATGGATCGACTGTGAACGCGTCCTCCGGCCGGCCGATCCGCGACCATGCCGAGCGGGTCCGTGCGCGGGGTCTGTTCTCCGAGGTGCGCAAGGCGTTCTGGATGGAGCAGCCTTCCTACCCGATGGTCATGCGCACCGTGAGATCGGAGCGGGTGTTCATCGTCCCCTTTTTTCTTTGCGAAGGTTATTTCACCCGCGAGGTGTTGCCACGCGAGTTCGGCGTGGAGGGACCTGTGACGCGGCGCAACGGACGCGAAATCTGTTACTGCGAACCGCTCGGACTGCATCCCTACATGACCGAGGCGATCCTCAAAAGCGCGCAATCGGTTCTGGCGGGCACGCCCGTGGACCCCTCCCAGACCGCCTTGATCCTTGCCGGACACGGCACCGAAAAAAACGCCCGCTCCACCGAACTGGCCCACCGCCAAGCCGAAGTCATTGGCTCGCTCGGCATCTACGCGGCTGTCCACGCCGCGTTCATGGAGGAGGCGCCATTCATCAAGGACTGGGCCAAACGGGTGCCGCAACGCAACGTCATCGTCGTCCCCTACTTCCTGTCCGACGGCCTGCACACCCACGAGGATGTCCCGGTGCTACTGGGCATCACCTCAGACTCCATGAAGCACGGCTTCACCAAC
>CAZTYG010000500.1:0-1510 GCA_964617445.1 uncultured Blastochloridaceae bacterium | reverse complement strand
TCACCCTCGCCGAATGTCTGTCGATTACCCGCTGAAGCCCTTCTCCGCCCCGCGCGACCTGCATATCGATTACCGGGCCGAGTTGAACGACGAGCAATACGCCGCGGTCAGCGCGGTGCCCGGCCCCCTGTTGGTCATCGCCGGCGCCGGTAGCGGCAAAACCCGCACCCTCACCTACCGTGTCGCATGGCTGGTCGAACACGGCATCGACCCCGCCCGCATCCTCCTGCTTACCTTCACCAACAAAGCTTCCAAAGAAATGCTCCGCCGCGTCGGCGATGTCCTCCCCCACGACATCTCCCGCATGTGGGGCGGCACATTTCACCACGTCGGCCACCGCCTGTTGCGCCGCCACACCGCCGAGGCCGGCCTGGATAAAAACTTCATCATCACCGACCGCGAGGACGCCTCCGATCTCATGTCCGCCTGCCTCACCGACTCCGGCATCGACACCAAAGAAAAACGTTTTCCCAAGGCCGACATCGTCCTTGATGTCGTGAGCATGGCCGTCAACACCGGACGGTCGATTCCCGCCATTCTCACCGAAAAATACCCCTACTTCGCCGACCTCACCGCCGAGATTGCCGGTCTTGCCGCCGCCTACACCGCCCGCAAACGCAAGGCCAACGCCGTCGATTACGACGATCTTCTCTCCCTCACCCTCGCACTCCTGCGCGACCACCCCGCCGTCCTCGAACGCTACCAGCGCCAATTCGAACACATCCTTGTCGATGAATACCAGGACACCAACCACATCCAGGCAGAGTTAGTGGACCTCCTCGCCGCCGCCCACCACCAAGTCATGGTCGTCGGCGACGACGCCCAGAGCATTTACTCATGGCGCGGCGCCAACTTCGCCAACATCATGAACTTTCCCGACCGCCACCCCGGCACCCGCGTCATTCGCATCGAGACCAACTACCGCAGCACCCCCGAAATCCTCGGCCTCGCCAACACTTCCATCGGCCACAATACCCGCCAGTTCCCCAAAGAACTCCGCGCTGTCAAAGACACCGGCACCAAGCCCGTTGTCATCGCCCTCGACGACAGCCGCCAGCAGGCCATGTTCGTCGCCCAGCGCGCCCTCGAACTCCGCGACCAGGGTGCCGAGCTCTCCGAAATGGCCGTGCTCTACCGCTCCCACTTCCACTCCATGGAGCTGCAAATGGAACTCACCCGCCGCAATATCCCTTTTCAAATCACCTCCGGTCTCCGCTTCTTCGAACAAGCCCACATCAAAGACGCCGCCGCCTACCTCCGCCTTGCCCTCAACCCCCAAGACGAAATCTCCTTCAAACGCATCGCCCTCATGCTTCCCGGAATCGGCGGCCGCACCGCCCACAAACTCTGGACTGAAATCTCCTCCGGCACCGCATGGACCGCCGTCAAACCGCCCTCCAAAGCCGCAGCCGCGTGGAAACAATGGGCCGCCACCCACACCCAGCTTGTCCAATCCGTCCACGCCGACCCGCCCGACACCCTCCTCCAGACCGTCCTCGACGCCGTTTAC
>CAZTYG010000499.1:0-1511 GCA_964617445.1 uncultured Blastochloridaceae bacterium | reverse complement strand
TGTCCGGCGGCGATGTTGCGACGGTAGAAGGCGTTGGACTCCTCGGCGGTGGAAAAGCCGGCGTATTGGCGGACGGTCCACGGACGGGTGACATACATGGAGGCGTAGGGGCCGCGGAGGAAGGGGGCGATGCCGGGCAGGGTGTCGATGTGGGTGAGGTCGCTGGTATCGGCGGCGGTGTGAAGGGGGGCGAGGTCGATCTGCTCCATGGTGTGCCAGAGCAGCTCGTCGAAGGACTTTCCGGTCTCGGCTTCGACGCGTGCTTTCCACTCGTCGAAGGAGAGGGGGGCGATCTGGGGTTGATAATCAATGGTGGAAAAGTCGGGCAGTTGCATCGGGGAGGACTCCGGCCTGGGTGAGGATTTGGGTGAGGGTTTCGAGGGCGTTGGAACGGATGTGGATAAAATGGTCCACTCCCGCTTTCTGAAAGGCTTCGATGTGGTCGGCGGGATAACCGGCGAGCACAACAACGGGGCGGTTGGGGGTGCCGGCGAGAGCTTTGCAGAAAGCGGGAACGATGTCGGGGTAGGTGTCGTCACTGGAGCAGAGGACGGCGACGGGGGCGGCGGAGGCGCGGACTTTTAGGGCGGCTGCGGCGGGGTCGGTGAACGGGCCCATGGTGTCGATGAGCACGCCGGAGGTGGCGAAGAAGCCCTGGGAGTAATCGGCGCGCGCTTTATGCTGGCGGACGGGGCCGAAGGAGACGAGATCGACGCGCGGGCGGGGGTGTTGGGCGGTGACCGCGGAGCGCAGTTTTTCGAACTGGAAGGAGCCGCGGTGCAGGCAGACCGGGGTGGTGTGTTCCATGGGATAGTCGGCGATGCGGACGGCGCGGGTGATTTCGCCGAGCGTGGCGCCGGCGAGAATGGCTTCGACGCAGATATCGAAGAACGGTTCGTTGCGGGAGTTGATGATGGAGGCGAGTTTGTCGAGGACGAGGGTGTTGGCGGAGTTGATGGCACCGGTGCGGTAGGAGCGGACTTTTTCCGCGCGGGAGCGCTGAAATGCGCCGGGGTCGGCATGTTCGCGGGCGGGGAGGGGGGATTCGTCGGGATTGGCGTATTGGTTGGTGCCAATGATCGAGCGGCGGCGGGTGGCGGAGGCTTTGAGGCGGTCGGCGGCGGTGGTGGCGACCTGTTGTTGGGGGAAGCCGGCGCGAATGGCCTCGGCCATGCCGCCCAGTTTTTCAACTTCCTGGAAGAGCTTCCATGCGCGGCGGGCAAAGTCGTCGGTGAGGGTTTCGACATACCAGGACCCGCCGGCCGGGTCGATGGCGCGGTCGAGTTGGCATTCTTTCTGGAGGATGAGCTGGGTGTTGCGGGCGATGCGGCGGGAGAAGTCGTCGGGGGTGCGAATGACCTCGTCGAACGGGCTGACCTGCATCGATTGGCAGCCACCAAGGACCCCGGCGAAGGTTTCGACGGTGGTGCGCAACATGTTGACGTAGGGGTCGTGGGTGGTTTTGTTGTAGTGGGAGGTGCGGACGTGGAGGCTGAGGGCGCGGGAGGATT
>CAZTYG010000498.1:0-1511 GCA_964617445.1 uncultured Blastochloridaceae bacterium | reverse complement strand
AGTTTGAGGCGCTGGGCTTCGCCGCCGGAGAGGGTGGGGCTGGTCTGGCCGAGCTTGAGGTAGCCGAGGCCGGTTTCGGCCAACAATGCCAGCGGGGTGCGCAGCTTCGGATGGCCGGAGAAGAAGTCGGCGGCTTCTTCGACACTGAGGTTGAGGATGTCGTGGATGTTTTTGTCTTTGTAGCGGACTTCGAGGACGGGTTCGATCCAGCGTTTGCCGCCGCAGGTTTCGCAGGGGATGTTGGCGCTGGGGAGGAAGCTCATTTCCATTTTGATGAAGCCCTGGCCCTGGCAGGCGGGGCATCGACCGGGTCCGCTGTTGTAGGAGAAGTGGCCGGCGGTAAAGCCGCGGGCACGGGCAAGGTGGACATCGGCCATGAGTTTGCGCAGATGGTCCATGAGGCCGCAGTAGGTGGCGACGGTGGAACGGGAGGTTTTGCCGATGGGGGCTTGGTCGACTTCGACGATGCGGTCCAGCCCTTCGGTGCCGCAGACGGCACCGAAGGGCAATTTTCGATTTTCGATTGCCGATTTTCGATTATTTTTTGCGGCTGCGCCGGATGACTTTTTGTCATTTTCTTCCACTGCTGGGCGGAGGATTTTGTGGATGATGGTGGATTTTCCGGCTCCGGAGACGCCGGTGAGGACGGTGAGGCGGGCGCGGGGGATGCGGATGGTGAGGTTCTGGAGGTTGTGGGCGCGGGCTTCGCGGATTTCGAGCCATTGGGCGTCTTCGACACTTCTCCAACTGCCGCGCTGGGGGTGTTGGAGGGGTTGGCCGAGGAGTTTGCCGGTGGCGGATTTGGTCTGGGAGGCGATGTGCTGCCAACTGCCCTGGGCCATGATTTCGCCGCCGTGGACGCCAGCCCCGGGGCCGAGGTCGATGATGTAATCGGCGGCGCGCATGGTGTCCTCGTCGTGTTCGACGATGAGCAGGGAGTTGCCGCGGTCGCGCAGGGCGTGGAGGGTTTCGACGAGTTCTTCGTTGTCGCGGGGGTGGAGGCCGATGGTGGGTTCGTCGAGGACGTAGAGGACGCCCTGGAGGTTGGAGCCGAGCTGGGCGGCGAGGCGGATGCGCTGGGATTCGCCGCCGGAGAGGGTGGGGGCGGGGCGGTCGAGGTTGAGGTAGCCGAGGCCGACGTGTTGGAGGAATTTGAGGCGTTGTTCGATTTCGGGGCGGATGTCGCGGGCGATCTGGGCGTCGCGGTCGGACCATTTGAGTTTGGCGAAGAATTTCTGGAACTGGTCGACGCTCATGGCGTTGATCTCGGGGATGGGAACGCCGTGGAAGTGGACGGCGCGGGCGGTGGGGTTGAGGCGGGAGCCGTGGCAATCGGGGCAGACGACGGTTTCGCCGGGGCCGACTTCCTCGCGCGCGCGCTCGATGGCCATCTCGCGTTCGGCTTCGTCGAGGGTTTCGTCGATCTTGACCTGGGCGATGGTGCCGTAGCCCATGCAGGTGGGGCACCAGCCGTGGGGGCTGTTGTAGGAGAAGAGGCGGGGGTCGAGTTC
>CAZTYG010000497.1:0-1516 GCA_964617445.1 uncultured Blastochloridaceae bacterium | reverse complement strand
ACGGGGCGAGAATATCGCCCGTTTTGAAGTGCTCAGGCGCATCGCCGCCGCCGCGGATCTTGACCCCACGGCTTCGGAGCAGGTGATTCGCCAGGGGCTTTACACGGATGCCGTGGACCGGGATTGGCAGCGTTGCCGCGCCATGGGGATCACGGCGGTGCCCACATTCCATATTAATGGACGGATTCTGGTAGGGGCGCATCCCCGGGCGGCCATCGAAGCGATGGTTCTGGCCGCGGAGGCGGACCGCCGCAAAGGATCCTGACAACGCAGATCGGATTCGACAATGGGTCAGGTAAAAATGCAAAAGAGAGAAACACGGCAACACCTGGTGGCCAACCGCGAGGCCCTGGAGCGTATCTTCCATCGGCCGGAAGACGATCATTCGCGGATGGTGCTCACCAAATACATGGAGCAGATCCTCTTCGGGCTGCACGATTTTTTGCGTGAAAACGTGGGGATCACCGAGGAGATTCCGCTCAAGACCCTCGCCGCGCGGTTCATGTCCTCGGAGATCGACCGCAGCCCGGTCAAGAAACTGACCGATGTGATATCCGACATCATCGAGCAGATCGCCCCGCATGCGGTCAACGTCTCTTCGCCCTACTTCGTGGGGCACATGACGTCGGCGATTCCCTTCTTCATGGTCCACCTCAACACCATCGTCACCGCACTGCACCAGAATCCGGTGAAGCTGGAAACCTCCAAGGTGGTCAGCGTTTACGAACGCCAGGTGCTGGCCAAGGTACACCGGCTGTTGTTTCGCCGCAGTGAACGGTTCTACGCCGAGCATGTGCAAAAGCCGGAAAGCACTTTGGGATCGTTCGTCGAGGACGGCACGTTGGCCAATATTTCCGCACTGTGGGTGGCGCGCAATCGGTTGTTCCCACCCGGCAAGGGCTTGGCCGGGGTTGAGCAGGAGGGGTTGGCCGCCGCCATGGGGGATCGCGGCATCCGGCGGGTGCGGGTGCTGGTATCCGAACTGTGCCACTATTCCATCCGCAAGGCGGCCGGGGTGCTGGGCATGGGCAGCAATGCCGTGCTGCCAATCGCCGTCGACCGGGACAACCGCATGGACGTCCAGGCCCTGCGCCGCACCCTGACGGATTTGGGCCGGGACCCGCAAACGGCGGTAATGGCCGTGATCGGGATCGCCGGCACGACGGAAACCGGCACCGTGGACCCCCTGTGCGCCATCGCCGACCTGTGCCGCGAACACGGCGTTCATTTTCATGTGGACGCCGCCTGGGGCGGCCCCGTTCTGCTTTCCAGGCGCTATGCCGGGCTGTTGAAGGGTATCGAAAAAGCGGATTCGGTGACCATCGACGGGCACAAGCAGTTCTATCTGCCCATGAGCAACGGCATGGTCTATTTCCGAGACCCCAGCGCCATGGACGCCGTGGCTTACCACGCCAACTATATCAACCGGCCCGGTTCCGTCGATCTGGGCATCCGCTCACTTGTGGGATCGCGGCCCGCCACCGCCCTGGTCCTGGGCAGCGCCTTGGACATCATG
>CAZTYG010000496.1:0-1517 GCA_964617445.1 uncultured Blastochloridaceae bacterium | reverse complement strand
CCGCCTCCTCGCACGCGAGGGCTCCGGCTTCGACATCGTCAGCGGCGGCGAACTCTTCCGTGTTCTCAAAGCAGGTGGACGCGCCGACCGCTGCGTTTTCGCAGGCGTCGGCAAAACCGCCGATGAGATCGCCTACGCCCTGCGCGAGGGCATCTATTGTTTCAATGTCGAAAGTGAGGGCGAACTGTCCCTGATCGACAAAGTCGCCGCCCGACTCAAGAAAAAGGCTCCCATCGCCGTCCGCGTCAATCCCAACGTTGATGCCGACACCCATGCGAAAATCACCACCGGCACCTACGAAAACAAATTTGGCATCCCCTACGAGGACGTCCCCGCCCTTTACGAACGCGCCGCGAAAATGAAAAACATCCATCTGCGCGGTGTGCAAATCCACATCGGCTCACAAATCACTTCGGTCCAGCCATTTCGCGCCGCTGTCCAGAAACTCATCCCTCTGGTCGTCGAACTCCGCGACCGCCACGGCATCGAGTCTTTCGACATCGGCGGCGGCCTCGGCATCGTCTATGAACCCGCCTTCGAAAGCGGTGCCCGCGCCTGGTGGGCCAAGCACCGCCGCCCACCCATGACCCCGCGCGCTTACGCCGGCGAACTCGTCCCCCTTCTCAAAGACCTGAAAATGAAAGTCCTGGTCGAACCCGGGCGTTTCATCGCGGGCAACGCCGGCGTCCTCCTCACCGAAGTCCTCAACGTCAAAGCCACCAGGAAGAAAAACTTCGTCATCGTCGATGCCGCCATGAACGACCTCATCCGCCCGGCCTTCTACGACTCCTACCACGAAATCGTCCCTCTCGGCTCCGTCTACGGTGAGCCAGTGAAGACCGACGTCGTCGGCCCCATTTGCGAGTCCGGCGACATCTTCTGCAAAGACCGCCCCCTACCCCCGTTCCGACCGGGTGAACGCCTCGCTTTCCTCAGCACCGGTGCCTACGGCTTTGTCATGGCCAGCAACTACAACAGCCGTCCCATGGCCGCCGAAGTCCTCGTCCACGGCACCAAAGTCCTCCTTGCCCGCAAACGCCAGACCTACGACGACCTCATCGTCGGCGAACGCGCCAAGTAACCGACCATTTTGGATTGCGGGGCAGAACGCAGCGACAACAACGCCTTTTCCGACCTTGGGGATGTTGGGCGTTGGATGTTGTTTACTTGGCCTCCCCTGCCCTTTGCGGTAGCTTCTTTCTCCCATGAAACTGAAGTTTTGGAAAATGAGCGGTGCCGGCAACGACTTCGTCTGCCTCGACAACCGCAAGGGCAACCTTCACCTGGCCAAATCCCGCATCGCCGCCTTGTGCGACCGCCACCACGGCATCGGAGCCGACGGCCTACTTGTACTGGAAACCGCCAAGGCCCGGCCGACTGCCGACTTTCGCATGAGGTATTACAACGCCGACGGCGGCGAAGCCGACATGTGCGGCAACGGCGCCCGCTGTTTCGCCCGCTTCGCCCAACGCACCGTCCGTTTCCGCAAGCCCGTCATGACCTTCCAGACCGGGGCC
>CAZTYG010000495.1:0-1521 GCA_964617445.1 uncultured Blastochloridaceae bacterium | reverse complement strand
GAGGGCAAAGTCGAGCTGGACGGGGAATCCGGTGACGGCGATTTTTTCCGGGGGGACGCCGCGGGCGGCAACAACATCGGCGGTGGGTTGATTGGGGACGGCGAGGATGTCGGTGGTGCCTTTCCACCAGAGGGAGTTCACGGAGATGGAGTCGGTGACCATGGTGGCACGGAGGAAGGGGGGGAGTTGGCCGCGGTCGTGGAGTTCGTCGAGGATGTAGTTGTAGGCGGGAAAGGTGGAGCAGACGATGTCGGGGGACTCTTCGCGAAGGCGGCGGCCGAGCCAGTCGCGGGCACCGGCCATGAGAAAGGTGGTGGATTGGATGACTTCGGTGTGGTCGAGAAACCAGTAGGTGGCCTGCCAGAGGCGGGGGAAATGGTTGATGGCGGCGAGGTAGCCGCGGGCGGTGAGGGTGTTGACGTTTCCGTAGGCTTCGGCGTAGGGATCGAGGACGGAGGCGTTGGCGCCGAGGTGGTTGAGGGCGGCAGCGAGGTTGCGGGCAGCGGTGTTGTGGCCCTCGCCATAACCGGCGGTGAGGACGAGGACGCGTTTCATGGGCAAGTGGGTTAACAGAACGGAGGTGCGGGGGCGAGAGGGAAGAAGGATGTCACATGACTGTCACATGAGACCTTGGGCTTCGAGTTGGTCGAGGCGGTGGTCATTGGCCTGGTCGATGATCTCCTGGAGTCCGGGGAGATCGATGAGGATATCGAGCGGGAGGGTGTTGGCGTCGTCGGGAACTCCCGAGGTTTCGATGATGCGGCGGTCGAGGGAAAGGTAGGCCCAGGTGAAGGTGATATCGCTGGAGATGCGGAACTGGAGGTTGGTTTCCCAGAGAATGTCATCGGGGGAGCGGATTTCGATGGTGGTGTTGCCTGCGTGGGGTCCGGGGCAGACCTGTTCGAGCTTCGGGTAGGAAGAAATCCACATTTTGACATGGGTGCGCACGATGGGTTTATCGAGGGGTGCGGAGAAGAGGGCGACGTATCCTTTGCTGATCATGGGCGAGGAGGATAGCGTTGTCATGCCGTCTTGCCAAGGCGCGGGAAGGGGATAGCTTTCCGGGCATGATTTTTGTCACAGGCGGGACGGGATTTGTTGGAACCGAAGTGGTGCGCGGTCTGCGCAAAGCGGGACACCGGGTGCGGGTTCTGGCGCGCAAGGCGGACAGCCGGTCCGTGGCGGCGCTGGTCCGGGAGTGCGGAGTGGAGGTGGTGGAAGGAAACCTGGATGACAAGGCGGCGCTGGAGCGCGGTTGCGCCGGCGCGCAGGCGGTGGTGCATCTGGTGGGGATCATTCATGAGATCGGCGCGCAGAGTTTCGACCGCGTTCATCATCAGGGCACGGCCCATGTGCTGGCGGCCGCCCAACGGACGGGGGTGACACGGTTTTTGCACATGAGCGCGCTGGGCACGCGGGAGAACGCGGTGTCGGCGTATCACAAGTCGAAGTGGGCGGCGGAGGAGTTGGTGCGCGCCTCCGCCATCGGTTCAGCTGACGCGCGCCTGCCGCGGCATACAC
>CAZTYG010000494.1:0-1538 GCA_964617445.1 uncultured Blastochloridaceae bacterium | reverse complement strand
CCCGCCGCCTATCCCACCGATCCGTATCTCTGGGCCATTCCCCACCGCACCGGCACCACCGACTACCTGACCGTCGTCAACCAGGCCAGCCCCGAAGGCAAGAGCGCCACCGAATTCGTCCTCGGGCGAACCGGCACCCTCGAGTGGTCCACCGACCGCCCCGTTTACGACGTGAACGAATCCCGCCTGGTGCCCGCCGACCGGCTCGGTCCCGTGGACCTCAACCAGACCGCCGTCCGCATCTACGCCATGCCCGCCGCCACCCCGCAAAAACCCACCATGGAAATGCGCAAGCGACCCGACGGATTCTACGAGGTCACCGTCTCCACCGGCCCGGACATCAGCGGCACCCCGCTGCAACTGCTGCTCGAAGGCAACGGACAGAAAGCCGAACTCTTCGGCTCCACCGGCTCCGCCATCATGCTGCCCGTCACCGGCAACGAACCCGGTTCCTACACCCTCACCGCCACCGATCTCCTCACCGGAGAATCCTCCAAGTCCGCCTTCCAGGTCGCCGAAGCCGCCTTCATCCCCGCATGGCTGGCCGATCCCGCCGAAGCCCGCATCCGCAACTTCGCCGGGCGTAAGGACACCCCCGCCACCCTCGCACTCACCCCTGAACAACAGCGGGATGACGCGATCAAAGCGCAGGTCGAACGGCTCAAAACCCTGCTCGAATCAAAAGGCCGCAGCGTCACCATCCGCGAGTTGGCCCCCTTCGAAGTGGTGGAACATGTGCAGACCTACCACGGCGGCCAGCAATTCCCGCGCTGGTCCACCATTGCCGAGGACATGATCCTCATCGGCACCCCCGCCGACAACGTCCTCATCTTCGACCAGGCCCGAGGCCGCCTGCTGCCGGAATTCGAGAACGGCCGTGTCGCCTGGGTGGCCTCCGCGTTCCGTTCCGATTTCGACGCACTCACCCTCTTCGCCCAAGACCCTGCCGGACTGGAGCGGGCCATTGACCATGTCCAGTCCGTGCTCGCCAAACCCTGACCGGCACAGCTCCCTTTCCAACAAAAGCAACCCCATGAGCACCCTTCAACCGGAGGCAGCCGATGCCGCCCAGCAAATCCTGCGTCGCAACCTCAGCAGCAAAGGCCTGACCGCCGCCGCTGAAACCTACCCCCAGGTCTGGACCCGCGACACCGTCATCACCTTCCTTGGTGCCGCCCTCGCCGAGGACGAAGCCATGCTGCCCTGCTTCCGCCAGTCCCTCGAACTGCTCGCCGAAGGCCAGGATCGCTTCGGCCAGATTCCCTTCTTCGTCCGCGTCGCCGACCACCTCGTCAAATTCGGCTCGGTGGACTCCAATCCGTGGTTTGTCATCGGCTGCCTGCACTACGCCACATGCAGTGGCGACCGCGCCTGGCTCGAGGCCAGGAAAGACTGCATTGCCAGGGCCCTTGATTGGTGCGAAATGCGCGACTCCCGCAAACGCGGGCTCATGGACTCGCTGGAATGCGACGATTGGGCCGACCTGTTATGCAACCGCGGCAACGTCCTGTTTCCCAACGTCCTTTACGCCCGCGCCC
>CAZTYG010000493.1:0-1552 GCA_964617445.1 uncultured Blastochloridaceae bacterium | reverse complement strand
TCACTGAGGTCCGGGGCGCGGAAGTTGGCGGCGGTGCCTTTGATGGTATGGGCGTGCCTGGCCGCGTCCTCCATGTTGTGCGCATCAAGCGCGGTGTGGATTTGGTCCAGACGACTGCGGGTCTCGTTGAGGAAGAGTTCGATCAGGCGCGGGGGGAAGTGGGGTTCGTCGTCATCGGAATGATGATGGGACATGCCGTTGCCGTGATCTTCGGGGCTATCGGTTTTTGGTTTGTCAACGGATGTGGTCGGGGCGGTGTCGTGTGCCGGGGGAGGTGAGTTTTCCGGCGTGGTGGTCTGATCGAGGCGATCGGCGCATTTTTGCAGGGCACGGATCAATTCGGATTCCTCGATGGGTTTGCCGAGATAGTCGTCCATGCCGGATTGGATGCATTTATCGCGGTCGCCAGGCATGGCATTGGCGGTCATGGCAATGATATGAATGGAAGGGTTGCGGACATGGCTACCGGGGCGGCGGATTGTCCGGGTGGCCTCGTATCCGTCCATTTCGGGCATCTGACAATCCATAAGCACGGCGTCATAGTCGTTTTCAGCGAGTCTTTGCAGGGCGACACCGCCGTGTTCGGCGGTGTCCACTTGGTGACCCCAGCCGCTGAGTAGGATCAAGGCGACCTCGCGGTTGACCTCGCTGTCCTCGACGAGCAGCAGGCGGAGGGGACGGACGTGGGATTCGGAGTCGAAGCGGGGACGGGTGGGTTCCGAGTCGCCGGGGACCGGTTCTTCTATTGCGGGAGCCGGGGAAGGAGGCGGAGTGGGCGCGTCCGGCTGGGGTTGTTGCCAGGCGATGTCCGGGGAAACCGGGGTGGGAGCCGGGGCGGAGCGCAGGACGTGGAGCAGGGCTTCATAAAGCTCGGTGGGTTTGAGTGGTTTGGTGAGCAGTCGGCTGATTTGCAGGGATTTGGTCTCGTGAGGAGGTACTTCGTTCTCAAAGGAAGTGAGCAGAAAGATGCGGCTTTGGCCCAGGCGCTCGTCGGAGCGCAGGGCACGAACGAGTGCCAGACCATCCATTCCGGGCATCACCATGTCGGAAAGGATGATGTCGAACGGTGTACCGCGGTCGGCCTGGAGGCGGGCGGCTTCGAGGGCCTCGGTGCCATTCGAGGCACGGCGGACGACCACATTCCAACGGCGGAGATGTTGTTCCAGATATTGGCTGAAGGACTCGCTGTCATCGACCAACAGGGCGCGCAATCCCCATAGTTCGGTGGCGGCTTCGCGGATGTGGGAGGAGGATGATTCGGCGATATCCTGTCGGGGAAGGGCCAGTTCAAACCAGAATGTGGAGCCTTTACCCGGCAGGCTGTCCACGCCGATTTTTCCATCAAGGAGAGTGACAATGCGTTTGCAAATGGCGAGGCCGAGGCCGGTTCCGCCGAAGCGGCGGTTGGTGGAGCGCTCGCCCTGTTCGAAGGCCTGGAAGATGCGGTCCTGGGTGGCTTGGTCGATACCGATGCCGGTGTCTTTGACCTCGACGCGGATCATCTCATTTCCTTCCGTGTCACGGCCATCGGAGGTGACTCGGAGCACGACCT
>CAZTYG010000492.1:0-1567 GCA_964617445.1 uncultured Blastochloridaceae bacterium | reverse complement strand
GAGCATGCAAAGGCCCAGCAACATTACGTATGCGATACAAGCCAGGCGGGTGGCACCCTCGACTTTGGACAAAACCAATTTCATTTCATCCAACCCTCAATTGAGGGTCCAAAACGATTTTAAGGTTTGGTAAATCTGGCAGCTCGACAATGCCAACTGGCTCGCGGTGCGTATCGCCATCAGCTTGTTTACAAGTTACCGGGTGGCAGTGGAACTGCGTCGGCCAAGCCCGTCTTCTTACGATTTTCTACGGCTGCGCCAGATGCCGAACCCGAGACCGCCCACAGCCAGCAACATCCAGGTTGAAGGTTCGGGCACCGGCACGGGCATGGAAAGGCCCACACTGAAATCCGAGAACGCCGCGAGCTGCTCCGCTGCTTCAAGCGAGGCAGCGTTCACATTGGCCACACCCGCAAACCGGAATTCCAGCGGGCCATCGGCCAGCTCCGGTCCCGTTTCGTAGGTCAGCGTGACGTGGCTGATGGTTTCACCCGGTTGCAGGGTGTTCAACAGGTTCACGGATTTTCCAAAGCTCTGTTCCAACAGGGAGTTCCCCGCGCCATCCACCACGGTGAAAGATAGAAAAGGAAAAGCGTTCAACACCGGATCAAGCAGGCCGCTGCTGGCATCCACCAGGAAGGAGACCTCATACATCGCGCCCGCCTGCTTGGCCAGTTCCCGGCCGGGCAGATCCAGGCTGATCGATGCCGACCAGGTGTTGAGCAGACGGGTATCACCGATGGCTTGCCGCCAGTCAGGGGAGTTTCCGTTCCAACGGAACCGCAGAGCATCATTCTCGAATGCCACTTCCGCACCGGCTTCCAATAAGCCGCCCTCCGTCGTGTGCTCCCTGCGCCCACCACTCACAGCTACCCTCCAACGCTCCAGACGGTCATCACCACGCCAGGCGGTTTCCGGCGCGGCCGTCACCCGCCAGCCGTCAGGAAAAACATTTTCCAGCGCGCTGCCGCGTCCCACCAGGGACAACGGCTGAGCGTGCAGTTGGTCGAGCCCGCCCAAGGCGAGCGGGAAGACTCCCCAAACCAGTAATCGATTCATAAGCGGACGACGATGATTGTTGGACACTGCGTTTTTAGTTCGAACCAACCTTCCCTGCGCGTGCCTGATGCTGGCATTCGCGAACCAACCCTTTGTGAACTACGAGGCGTCGCGAATGACAAGCCGGGGGTGCCACTTGGTCAAGGGATTACCGAGGAAAGTTATTCACCGCCCGCCCGCCGCCAAACCTGCCGGAGGGCCTACATCAGCTTCAACTTCGGCAAGTCCTGAAGATCGACGATGCCCACCGGTTCGCGTTTCGCGTTCACCACGATCAGGTCGTCGATGTTGCGCTCGTTGAAGATTTGCAGGAGGTCCACCGCCAGCGCGTCGTCGCGGATGCAGATGGGCTTCCGTGTCATGACCTGTTTCAGCGGCTTGTGCAACACGTCCGCGTCGGTGCTCATGTGCCGGCGCAGATCGCCGTCGGTGAAGACGCCAGCCAGTTTGCCCTTCGCATCGACCACGCACACGCAACCGGCCTTGGCGCGGGTCATGGTGAGAATTG
>CAZTYG010000491.1:0-1575 GCA_964617445.1 uncultured Blastochloridaceae bacterium | reverse complement strand
GTTTTCTGCATCACCACCGGCATCTCCATCTATCCCGAAAAAGTCTATGACGAGGGCCTCAAACTCATCACCGCCTCCACCCGCCGCATCGGCCCCGCCTCCCTCAGCCCCGCCATCAAATCCCTCAACTACCTCAACCAAGTCCTCGCCCGCATCGAGGGCAACCTCGCCGGTGCCGACGAACTCGTGGTCCTCAACCAGGAGGGATACGTCGCCGAATGCTCCGCGGACAACATCTTCGTCGTCAAAAAAGGCCGCGTCGCAACCCCCACCATCGCCGCCGGTGCCCTCGGCGGCATCACCCGCCGCGCCGTCATGGACCTTGCCCCGTCCTTGGGGGTCGAACTGATGGAAGGCGCCCTCACCCGCTATGACCTCTGGGTTGCCGACGAAATCTTTCTCACCGGCACCGCCGCCGAAGTCGTTCCCGTCCGCGAAGTGGACGGACGCGTAATCGGCTCCGGCAGCAAAGGTCCCCTCACCGCCCGCTTCATGGAAGCCTTCCGTGATTTGACCCGGCGGGAAGGCGACGTAATATCGGGATAGGGGAAGTCGTGGGTGAGAGGGCCGCCTCCCCGACCAACCGCCGCCATGATCTGCCAGCACTGCAACGCCAACGAGGCCAAAGTTTTCCTCACCCAGATTGTCCAGGGAGAAGTCAAAAAAATGGACCTCTGCGAGTGCTGCGCCAAAGATCTTGGCGTCACCGAACAGGGCGGCGGCGCGCTCGCCGATTTTCTCACCAAAGCTGGCTTCGGCCCTGCCGCCACCTCCCGCACCAACCCCCACGAAACCACCTGTCCCGCCTGCGGCTACACCACCACCCAATTGCGCAAAACCGGCCGCCTCGGCTGTGCCCAGTGCTACGAAACCTTCGCTTCTTCGCTTGCCGAAGTCCTCGCCGAATCCCAGAAAGGCGAATTTCACACCGGCAAGCAGCCCGCCGGCTACACCCCCGATCCCGCCGATACCCCCGCCCTGCAACGGGAATTGGAACAAGCCGTCCGCGAAGAACACTACGAACGCGCCGCCCGAATCCGCGACCAACTCCGCAGCTGACGTCCGTCCGGGAAACATTTGAACCACAGATTGCAGAAGAGAAATCGCGGTTTTTATCCGAACTGATATTCGTGTCCATTCGTGTCCATTCGTGGTTTCCTCCATTTATCCGTGCCATCCGCCTCATCTGTGGTTAAAAACTTTCCCATGCGTCCCGGCCATCTTTGCTGCCTGATCCTGGGCACCGCTCTCCTCGCCGCCTGCTCCACCCGCCCCGCGGACGTCGATTTCATCTACATCAACGGTGCCGAACCCGAATCCCTCGACCCCCATATCATCACCGGTCAAACCGAGGGCCGCCTTTGCAGCGCCCTCTTCGAGGGCCTCACCACCCGCGACGCCGCCGGACACGTCGTTCCCGGAATCGCCGAACGCTGGGAGATTTCCGAAGACGGCATTCTCTACACCTTTCACCTCCGTGACAATGCCCGTTGGAGCAACGGCGACGCCGTCACCGCCGCCGATTTCGTCTATTCCTGGCGTCGCGTCCTCGAACCCGCCACCGCCTCCCGCTAC
>CAZTYG010000490.1:578-1583 GCA_964617445.1 uncultured Blastochloridaceae bacterium | reverse complement strand
ACCTCATGGTCCCCGGCGTCGAAGGCGGGGTCCCCCGCTGCTTTGCCAAATGCGCACACGGCTGCCAGTCCGGCGATGTCACCTCCATTTACGACGCCTCCATGGCCTACCAAAAAGAAGCCACCCCGCTCGTCATCATCGGCGGCAAAGAATACGGCACCGGCTCCTCCCGCGACTGGGCCGCAAAAGGCACCCGCCTGCTCGGCGTCAAAGCCGTCATCACCGAATCCTTCGAGCGCATCCACCGCTCCAACCTCGTCGGCATGGGCGTCCTCCCCTGTTGCTTCGAAGAGGGCACCACCCCCGCCTCCCTCCGGCTCGACGGCACCGAAACCTTCTCGATCCTCGGACTCGGCGGTCAAATCCGACCCCGTCAGAAGGCCGAACTGCAGATCACCCGCGCCGACGGCTCCCAAGACAAAGTCCCCCTCATCGTTCGCATCGATACCCCCGTCGAGGTCGAATACTACAAACACGGCGGCATCCTCCCCTACGTCCTCCGCCAGCTCGTGGCCGGATAATTTCGTAAACCATTTCGTAATCCTATTGTCACGTGACGCGAACGCCGCCGCCGTGCCAATATCCCCGGCTTGAACCGTCGCGACATTCTCAAACTCGGACTCGGAGCCGCCGGACTGGCCCTCCTCCCCGGCTGCTCCGCCCGCGGACAAGGCCGTCCGCGCAACATCATCCTCATGGTCTCCGATGGCATGAGCCAGTCCGTCCCGGAACTCACCGAACGCTTCTCACGCCAAGTCCGCGGCTCCGGCACCGCTTGGCACGAACTCCTCGCCCGCAAGGATGTCATTCGCGGAGAATTCGACACCGCCGCCCTCAACACCCCCGTCACCGACTCCGCTGCCGCCGCTTCCGCATGGGGCTCCGGAGTCCGTGTCCTCACCCGGATGCTCAATACCCTGGCCGACCACACCCCTCTCAAAACCCTCTGCGAACTCACCCGCGCCAGCGGTCGCCGCACCGGCTTGGTCACCACCTCCCGCCTCA
>CAZTYG010000490.1:0-568 GCA_964617445.1 uncultured Blastochloridaceae bacterium | reverse complement strand
ACCCACGCCACCCCCGCCGGCTTCGCCGCCCACGCCTTCCTGCGCGATTACGAAGATGAAATCGCCCCCCAATACATCGGCCGCGTCGATGTCCTCCACGGCGGTGGACGCCACTACTTCGAAGCCGATACCCGCCGCGATCGCCGTGACCTCCTCGCCGAATACCGCGAGGCCGGATACACCATCGTTCACACCCGCGACGAACTCCCCGCCTCCCCTCCCCGCAGCATCCTCGGCATCTACGGAGGAGACCATCTCCCGTTCACCATCGATCAGCGCCAAAACCCGCGCCTTCAGCAACGTGTCCCCACACTCGCCGAAATGACCACCTCCGCCCTCCGCTCCCTCGAAAGCCCCGAGGGCTTTTTCCTCATGGTCGAAGGCGCCCGTATCGACCACGCCGCCCACGCCAACGACGCCCCCGGACTCCTGTGGGACCAGATCGCCTTCGACGACGCCGTGCGCACCGCCCTCGACCACGCCTCACGCCACACCGACACCCTCGTCATCGTCACCACCGACCATGGCAACAGCGGCCCCGCCCTCAACGGCATCGGCTACGGCCGGC
>CAZTYG010000489.1:0-1587 GCA_964617445.1 uncultured Blastochloridaceae bacterium | reverse complement strand
TGCCCATCACCCCGTAAAAAATCCGTGCCATCGCCGCATCTTGCTTCCATTTCTTTCCGCCGGGTAGAAAAAATTGATTCCCCAAGACCGCCTCGCCGCCCCGTCCCAACATGAAATTCCTCCTGCCAACGGCATCATTATTTGCATTACCAGCATGACCGATCCTGCGTTGCCATCACCGGCAAAGCCGTTATGGTAATCCACCTATGAACGGACGCTCCCCGGACCCATTCCACGATATCAACAACTTCGGCCCCCGCGTGGTCATCTTGGTCGTCGCCTTGGTGGTCGGCCTGGTGCTCGTGATCTCCGCCTGCCACATCGTTCCCCCCGGACATCGCGGCGTGCTCGAAACCTTCGGCAAACCCCACCCCGAATTCAAAACAGAAGGCCTGCATTTCAAATTGCCCTTCGCCCAGAAAATCATCAACCGGTCCATCCGCCAAACCACCCGGTCCGACAACGCCCTGGCCTACACCGCCGACCAACAGGAAGTGCAAATCGAATACGACGTGCTCTTCAGCCAGCCCCAGGCACAGGTGGTCAACCTCTATCAAAACTTCGAAGGCGAACTTTACGCTTCCCTCATCCGACCCCGTGTGCAGGAACAGGTCAAACAGTCCGTGGCCCAATATTCAGCCGAGGAACTCCTCAAAAACCGCAACATCGTCAAAGACCTTGTCCTTACCGGCCTGCGCGAACGCGTAGAGGACGTGCTCAATATCGCCGATGTCACCATCACCAGCATCCAGCTTTCCCCGGAATTGGTCGCCGAGATCGAGCGCAAGCAGATGGCCGAGCAGCAGGTCATGCGTGCGGAATTTGATCTGGAGCGCGCGCGCCGCGAGGCCGAGGCGGTCCGGGTGATGGGCGAGGCCGTGCGTCAGAATCCCCAGGTCTTGGACCGTGAGATCATCCAGAAATGGGACGGACGTTCCCCTATGACTGTCGTGACCGGCAGTGGCAGCGGCGGTGGCACCAGTATCTTGTTGCCGCCCGTGAGTGGAGGACGTTGAGCATGCCCGCTCCGGAAGCAGCCATGTCTTCGACACCTACCACCCTCCTCATCATCGACGACGAGACCGACGTCCACTACTCCTTTCAACGGCTCTATGAGAAGGAGCCGCTGCGACTGATCACTGCCGCCAACGGCGAGACCGGCCTCCAGCTTGCCCGCAAGGAGAAACCCGACGTCATCGTCATGGACATCCGCATGGGCCGGACCAACGGTCTGGACACCCTCCGTGCCATTCGCGACATCAACCCGCGCCAGGTCGTCATTATGATGACCGCTTACGGCACTTCGCAGACCGCCATCGAGGCCATGAAGCTCGGCGCCTTCGACTACATCCTCAAACCCTTCGACATCGCCCAGCTCAAAGAACTCATCCGCCGCGCGCTCGACGCCGCCCACGCCATGCGCGAGAAGGTTGGCCTGCCCGCCGCCCTTGAAACCGAGGACTTTCGCACCGGCATCGTCGGCTCCTCCGGCCCCATGCAGGGCGTTTACAAACTAGTGGGCCAGGTCGCCCCCACCGACGCCACCGTGTTGGTTCACGGCGAGAGCGGCACCGGCAAGGAACTCGT
>CAZTYG010000488.1:0-1598 GCA_964617445.1 uncultured Blastochloridaceae bacterium | reverse complement strand
CCCCAAGATGGGCTGATCCGGATTCAAGACCACCCCGGTCAACTCCCGCACCTTGTCCACCAGTGCCTGTTTGGCCTCTTGATGGGCTGCCCAGATCTTCACGTCCGGGATGCGGTCGGCACGGGAGAGCAGTTCCGGCTCATGGCACCAGCCCGGCACATACTGGTTGAATATCTTTGAGATGGGCGTACTGGTCCAGGTGGCGGCGTGCACCCCGTTCGTCACCGCATGCACGGCATACCCCGGGAACATTTGCCGGGAGACTTCAGCGTGACGCTTGGCTACGCCATTCACGTATTCGGACAGGTTCAGGGCCAGCCGGGTCATGTTGAGATGGTTTTCGCCAGCCAGCAGTTTCACCGTATCCGGGTCCAACAGATCGCCATAAATGCGCCTTACCAGGCTGTAGTCGAATTTGTCGTGGCCCGCCTCCACCGGCGTGTGGGTGGTGAAAGTACACAGTTCGCGCACCCGGGGCAGGTCATAGGGGCTCTCGCCGGGTCGCAGCATGACGCTGTGATGGGAAAAGCGTCGAAGCAGGGCCAGCGTGAGGAAGGCGGAGTGGCCTTCGTTCATGTGATAGCCCATGAGATTGAAACCCAGGGCCTGGAGCATGGCGATGCCCCCCACGCCCAGTACCGCCTCCTGCTTGATCCGGTAGGCCTGATCGCCACCGTACAGATAGCGGGTGATGTCGCGGTCCTGCGGATCGTTCACCGGCAGGTCGGTGTCCAGCAGCAGGATGGGCACGCCGCCGTCAACCAGCGAACTCAGCACGTAAAGCCAGCCCCCCACCCACACCTCACGACCTTCAAGCTCCAACGCCACCGTGGCCTGCAGCCGTGTCGCGTAGCGGGCGGGATCCCAGTCGTCGGCAAGCTCGATCTGCCGGCCCTGTGGATCGATCTCCTGGCGAAAATAGCCGGCCCGGGAGACCAGCGTCACCGCCACCATCGGCACCCCGATGTCCGCCGCGGCACGCAGGGTGTCGCCTGCGAGCACACCCAAGCCGCCGCTATAGGTGGGGATATCGCTCTCCATGGCAATCTCCATGGAAAAATAGGCAACGCGGGGTTTCTGGGTAAATTTTTCGGTTTTATTCGCGGCTTCTGCCATGGGTCGTTCCTGTGGGGGGCAATTTACGGGATGTGATGCGGCAACGGTCCCAAAGCCGATCCGACCTCGCGTCAACACAAGGCCCGCTGAGACCTTGCGGAAGCCGACCCGCCTACTTGGCCTTCGACTTTTTTCTGATTTCAGTCATCCTCTCGCGCCATTCATTCAGATCCTTATCCTCGATTTCAAGTTGTATTGCCAGAATTTCCAATGCCGTTATTTTTTTATCTTCCAGGCGGCGGAGTAATTTTGAGCGCGTCCGCGACAGCAAACGCTCGGTTTCTTCCTTGCCCAAAAGCCGGGCTTTCTCGAGATACTCATCAGAAGGCGTCTTTCTCATCGCAACTCATCCTTGATTTTTGAAAATTGGATGCTAAAGCTACACCGATTTCCGTTTAATTCGCTACCTCAGCCAGCGTCATGCGAGCCGGATCGCTGAATGCACCTATCGATACTTTCGATCACACAAAAAATTCATTTTT
>CAZTYG010000487.1:0-1600 GCA_964617445.1 uncultured Blastochloridaceae bacterium | reverse complement strand
CGTTCCCTTTGACCGTGAAGCCACGGGGCGGCACGATCAGAAGGATTCCACCGATAACTGCGCAAACGACGCCGACCATGGGCGGGATGAAGTGCCGCTCCGTGGTGGCGATTTTAAGACCCAAGACGTCCACCGGCTTGCCCGCCGTGGTGAAGGACAAGCCTGAATAGGCGAGAATCACAATCCCGGCGATGATAAGGACGATGGCAATCATGGATTTGATGTTCATGGATGAATCCGCCTCAGAGGCTGCGACCTCTGCGGCCCGAGAGGAAATTCATCACGATCATGATGATGGCGACGACCAAGAGTAGGTGGATGAACGCGCCGATGGTGTAGCCGGTGATCATGCCGGAACACGGCCTTATCCACTATGGGTAGTTACCCCACCATATCCTTCCCACGGGCGGATTTACCGTTTGACATAGGTCATCCGGGGAATAAGGTTTCCTAATCACCATGAATCCATCAGATAAGCTTAATGAATTGAGGCAAATCTATCATCTTCCCTTCTTCGACCTGATCAGCCGCGCACGCGCGGTTTATCTGGAGCATTGGAAGGACAACGAGGTTCAGCTCTGCACCCTGTTGTCGATCAAGACGGGTGGCTGCAGCGAGGATTGCTCTTATTGTGCGCAGAGCTCCCATTATCACACAGGGCTGGAGAAGGAAAACCTGCTTACCGTGGAGGAAGTCATGCGCCACGCGCGCCAGGCGCGGGAATCGGGCTCCACCCGCTTTTGCATGGGTGCGGCATGGAAGGGCGTGCGCGAGGGGACCGAAAAATTCGAGCAGGTCAAAGACATCATTCGCGAGGTTGGCACATTGGGCATGGAGGTATGCGTCACTCTCGGCAGCCTCACCGAACAAGCCGCCCATGAACTCAAGGAAGCCGGTGTCACCGCCTACAACCACAACATCGACACCAGCCCCGAACACTATCCGAATATCGTCAGCACCCACACCTTTGAGGACCGCCTGCGCACCATTCGCAACGCCCAGCAGGCGGGCATGGACGTCTGTTGCGGCGGCATTCTCGGACTGGGCGAAACCCTCGAAGACCGGCTGCGCATGCTCGAAGTCCTGACCTCCTTCGCCCCCCCGCCGGAGAGCGTTCCAATCAATTCGCTCATGCCCATGCCCGGCACCCCGCTGGACGGTGCCGATCCCGTCGATGTCTTCGACCTGGTCCGCATGATCGCCACCACCCGTATCATGCTGCCGCGCACCAAAGTCCGTCTCTCCGCCGGTCGCACCCAACTCACCCGTGAAGCTCAGGCGCTGTGTTTCTTCGCCGGTGCCAATTCAATCTTCTACGGCGGCAAGCTTCTCACCGCGGAAAACCCCGCCGCCAACGCCGACATGGAACTGCTGGGGGAACTCGGCCTCCGCCAGATGGAGCCCAAAAAAGCCTGCCTCCACCGCGCCCAACACCCCGAACCGGCCGGGGTTTAGCGGCGGATATCGCGGGAGAGACGTTTGTCTTGCTTGGGGCCTCCGAACCGTCGAGATGATCCACCTTGGTTCACGGGGGAGTCATTCCCTCATGCCGTTTCATCCCAATACAAAGCGGCGACACCGCTTTGGCAACGCCCGGAGG
>CAZTYG010000486.1:0-1601 GCA_964617445.1 uncultured Blastochloridaceae bacterium | reverse complement strand
GCCGGTGCAAACGTGGTCGGAGAGTTTGTGGCGCTTGCTGTCGTGATGGCCGTGGAGGTGCAGGACGAGGCGGCCGATGGGGTTGGCACTGCGGCGGCAGTAGTCGAGGACCTCATCGAAGTCGGCATAGCGGCGTTTGAAGATGTCCTGGCGGAAGGCGGAAAGCAGGTCGTAGAACAGTGATGGGGGAAGGGTGTGTTCCTGCATGGTCGCGGCCAACGCGGTGAAAATCCATTCGTATTGGGGATCGACGGGCCGGTTCTGCAGCATGGCATCAAGTTGTGCGCGAAAGTGGTCGAGGGCATCGAGCCGTTGCTCCTGGGAAGGGCCGGTCCAAGAGGCGTCAGGCTTGCGCGGGTCCTGGTAACCTTCGTCGGCGAGGTCGTCGGCGGTACGGGCGAAGGCATAGACGGCGTGGATGTGGGGACGCAGGGGGGGAGGGACCAGCCGACCCACGGGAAAATTCTCGTAGTGGGACTCCGCAAGCCGGGTGCAACGGGCGTGGGCCTCCTCGGTGGTGATCGCCATAAGGGCAGAAAAGTTACCCAACGGGGGCGTGGAGTAAATCCCCAATCCACTCCTGTGCTGGACAAGGAGGTTGGCATGGGCATGTTTTCGGGTTGCACTTCGGGCGATGGCGCGTAACACAAGGATACAGATGAAAGTTTTGATCACCGGCGCGTCCGGTAAATTGGGTTGGGCGGTTTCGGCGGGGTTGGCGGAAGCGGGATACAATGTGGTGGGAGCGGACATCAGCCCGCCGCCGGATCGTAAGATTTTTTCCAGGTTTCACATCGTGGATTTATTGGCGCGCGAGCAGGCCTATGGTCTGATGGACGGAATGGAAGCGGTCATTCATCTGGCCAACCATCCCAATGAAACCCTTCGCGATCCTCAAACCATGATTCATGACAATGTGTCGATGAACATGAACGTGTTTCAAGCATCCCAGGATATGGGGATTGGCAGAATTTATTTTTCCAGTTCGATCCAAGCCTTCGGGCTGGATGCAATCGGACGTCCGGGGGACTACGCTCCGGACGGGGGGATGTTGCCGTTGCGTGTGGAGGAAGTTCCCGCGTTTGCGCGCAACCACTACGCATTGAGCAAGCTGCTGAGCGAGCACATACTGGAGTATTGTGTGCGGCGTGGAATGGCGGCGGGTGTGGCGATCCGTTTTCCCTTGTTACTTGCGATGAAGGATCGTGCTTACTACGAGCGCATGATGAAACGGGAAAAAAGCGGCAAGTCAGGACACGTCAGCCGTGAAGGAGAGACCTATTTGAGCATGGCGGATTGTACGCGGCTGTTTGCCGCCTTGTTGGAAAAGAATCCTCCGGGTTTCCGTGTGCTGTTTCCGGTGTCTGCGAAAACTTTCAGTGGCAGAGCGGCGGAGGAAGTGGCCTCCGGGTCATTTCCCGGATGGAAGTGGCGTGGGGAGAGCGGGCGGGGGTCGCTTGTGGATTTGGCCGGGTTGAAAGAGTTGCTGGGTTGGGAGCCGGTGGATTAGTTGTCCCGCCCTCTGCCACCACACCCCACATCTGACTTTGGAGTGCGGTGGCAGAGCGCAGCGGCGACACCGCTTTGGGAGCGCCCGGAGG
>CAZTYG010000485.1:0-1614 GCA_964617445.1 uncultured Blastochloridaceae bacterium | reverse complement strand
AGCCCGATGTGATGCTGTCGCCCAACACCACGATGCGCCCCGGCTTTTCCTTCGCGCCGCTTGCGGACAGCACCACTCCGAAGCATACTGTGCCGACCCACAACCATGTCCGCAACGTCTTCAACTTCATCCACCAAGCTTCATCCTGCAGCACCTGATGTCAACCGCCCCATCCTCCGGGTCGAAAACCTCGGCAAAACCTACCGCACCCCCGACCACGAACTTACGGTGCTCGACTCGGTGTGCTTTGCCATCGCACCGGGCGAAACCACCGCCATCGTCGGCCCCTCCGGCAGCGGCAAAACCACCCTGCTCGGCCTCTGTGCAGGACTCGACGATCCCACCACAGGAACCGTCGATATCAACGGCACCCCACTCACCTCCATCGACGAAGATGGACGCGCCGCCCTGCGCAACGAAATGATCGGATTCGTGTTCCAAAATTTCCAGCTTATCCCCACCCTCACCGCGCTCGAAAACGTCCTCGTCCCCTTGGAACTGCGTGGACAATCGGGCCGCGCGAAACACGCGCGCGTGTTGCTGGAGAAAGTCGGCCTCGGTGACCGTACCGGCCACTATCCCCAACAACTCTCCGGCGGCGAACAGCAGCGTGTCGCCCTCGCCCGCGCTTTCGTCCACCAACCCCGCCTGCTTTTTGCCGACGAACCCACCGGCAACCTCGACGCCGCCACCAGCGGCCCGATCGAAGACATGCTCTTCCGCCTCAACCGCGATCATGGCACCGCGCTGGTCATGGTCACCCATGATCCCGCCCTCGCCGCGCGCACCGGACGAGTCATCACCATGAGTGGCGGACGCGTGACCACCGACCAGCCCGCCCCGCGCCCATGAGCAGCGGCCCCCGCAACGCCCCCTCCGCCCGCCTGCCCCGCGCGCTCTTCCAGCCATGGGTTTGGATCATGGCATGGCGCGACAGCCGTACCCAGCGCCGCCGGCTCCTGCTCTTCGCCCTGTCCATTGTCTGGGGAATCGCCGCCCTTGTCGCCATTCATTCCCTGAAACACAGCGTTCAGACCGCCGTCGAAAACCAAGCCCGATCCCTGTTGGGCTCCGACCTCCAGATCACCTCGCGCTCCCCCCTCCCCGACGACTCCGCCACCCGGATCGCCAGTGAGGCTCTCGAAACCGCCCGTGAAACCGGGTTCTCCTCCATGATGTTCTTTATTCGCGCCGACGCCGCCCGCATGGTCCAAGTCCGCGGTATGGAGGGAAATTATCCTTTTTACGGACGTATCGAAACCGCACCCGCCGACGCCTGGCAGCGCATCCGGTCCGGCGAAACCGGCGTCCTTCTGGAACCCGCGCTGCTCGACCAGTTCGGGCTAGCCATCGGCGATCCCGTTCGGCTCGGCACCTTGGAACTGCCGGTCATTGGCGTCATTCACAAGCCCGCCCCCCGCAGCAGCCGCTTTGCCGCCTTCGCCCCCGAAGTCTATCTCCACCGCTCCCACCTGGAAGCCACCGGACTGATCGAGACCACCAGCCTGCTCTTTCACCATTTGCACCTGCGTCTGGCGCTGCCGGAGCAGGCCGAGGGGATCAGACAGCGCTGGCGTTCCCCCTCCTTACAGTTTCAAACCCCCGAGGATCGCC
>CAZTYG010000484.1:0-1618 GCA_964617445.1 uncultured Blastochloridaceae bacterium | reverse complement strand
CGGGTGGATGCGGGTTCCAGGATGATCGTACAAGTGTAGAACGTTCTGAGAGGCTGTGAAAAAACCCCACCAGATTATGGAGTCCGGTATAACATGTTCGCGGACCTGTTTTCCCCCTCCGAGGTTCGGATGATGGAAGAAAGTCAACCCCCCTCCACCCCAGCGAAGCCCCGGTTACGGTGTGCGGACCGCGAGCGTGAAGATCTACTGCCGCGCCGGATCGACGACCTGATCGATGACGACCATCCAGCGCGGATCGTATGGGCGTTTGTCGACGGCCTCGACCTCTCCGAGTTGTATGCGTCGGTGAAAGCGGTGGAGGGGCAACCGGGGAGTCCGGCGATCGATCCCCGCATTCTCATGGCGGTCTGGTTGTACGCGACGATCGACCATCAAACCAGTGCGCGCCGAATTGCCGAGCTGTGCGCGACCCACCACGCCTATCGGTGGCTGTGCGGGGGCGTACCGGTCAACCATCATACCCTCTCGGATTTTTATACGGACCACGGGGACTGGCTGGATCGGCAATTCACCCTGCACTTGGCGAGCCTGATGCAGCAAGGACTGGTGGAGGTGAAGCGGGTGGCGCAAGATGGTCTACGGGTGCGGGCCAGTGCGGGGGCGGCCTCGTTCCGGCGTGGGGAAACTCTCGAGGCGTGCCTGTGCGCAGCGGAAATGCACCTGGAGCAGCTACGCTGCGAACGTGCCGAAAACCCCGGATCGTTGAACCTGCGGCAACAGGCCGCGCAAGCGCGGGCGGCCCGGGAACGGTGCGACCGGGTACGGGAAGCGTTACGGCAACTGCCGGAGGTGGAGGCGAAAAAGAAGGAAGCCGAGCGAAAAAAAGCCCGGGTGTCGACGACGGATCCGGATGCCCGGGTGATGAAGATGCCGGACGGGGGATTCCGTCCGGCGTTTAATGCCCAGATCTCGACGGACACCGCCAGCCAAATCATCGTTGGGGTGACGGTGGTGAACGAAGGTTCTGACCAGGGCCAGTTATCGCCGATGCTCGAGCAAATCCACACGCGCACGGGTGCGTATCCCGATGAGGCGTTGGTCGATGGTGGGTTTGCCAGCAAAGCCGAAGTGGCGCAGTGTGCCGAAAAGCCGGTGACGCTGTATGCCCCCGTGGCCAAACCCAAGGACGAGACGCGTGACCGGCATGAACCCCTGCCCAAGGACAGTCCAGCGGTGGCCGCTTGGCGGCAACGGATGGGGACGGCGGAGGCCAAGACCATCTACAAGGAGCGGGCGGCGACCGCTGAATGTGTGAATGCCATTGCCCGCAACCGAGGACTGCGGCAGCTAGCCGTGCGCGGTCTGGAGAAAGCCAAAACGGTCTTGGTGTGGTTTGCGCTCGCGCATAATGTGATGCGTGAAGCCGTCTTGCGTCCGGCGGTCGCGTAGCGGGCGATCTTTATGGATTATGAATCAATGTGTTAAGTTTTTTCTTTAGAAAAGGGCGTGAATCACTCGGGCGGGTCGTTACCCCCGTGCCGTTATCGGTTTTTATCGAACTCGGGGAGCAAAAAACGGCTTCCACTAATTTTTTCACAAGCTCTGAGCAGGCCGTCACCTTGAGAAGCTCAACTCCATCCAGGAAGGTTTGTCAAGG
>CAZTYG010000483.1:0-1660 GCA_964617445.1 uncultured Blastochloridaceae bacterium | reverse complement strand
CCTTCTCGTGAATGACTCAGGGAGTATCGGGGGGTGTGCCTATTCTTCTGATAATATTGAAGCTCTCGTCCTTGCGGATATTGTTTTTGGACGAGAAGACAAAGGCCTATCGCCGCTCAGCGGCAAAGGCCTTCGCTTTCTTTGCGCTCTTCCTGTTAACAATCTGGTGTTCGAACGGATGGGTCAGCGGTAGAGCGGACCATAGTTTGCGCAAGCGCGGAAGTCGGCTCCTTCGAGGTCGGCGGTGCCGAAGGCGTTCCATGCGCTCGGACGGAAGACCGATTCGGATTCGACGTTGTGCATGTAAACGGGGATGCGGAGGATGGAGGCGAGGGTGATGAGATCGGCGCCGGTGTGACCGTAGCCGAAGGCGCAATGGTTGGCACCCCATGCGTTCATGACGGAATAGACGTCGCGAAAGACGCTGTTGCCCCCCGTGCGGGGGACAAACCATGTGGTGGGCCAGGTGGGGTTGGTGCGGAGGTCGAGGATGTCATGGACTTTCTTGGGCAGTTCGACGGCCCAACCTTCGGCGATCTGAAGGGCGGGGCCGAGACCTTGGACGAGGTTGAGACGAGCGATGGTGACAGGCATTTCACCGCGGGTGGTGTAGCGGGTGGACCAGCCGCCGCCGGGGAAGTATTCGGTGATCGAGGGGTGCCAACTGGTGGCACCAAGGCATTTTTTCATTTCGGCCTCGGTGATGTCCCAGAAGGGTTTCATGGCGGGTTTGCCGTTGATGGTCTGCTGGCCGGTGCCGTCGAGGGCTGCGGGTCCGGAATTGATCATGTGGAGGAAACCGCCGGCGGCGCGGCCGGTGAGTTTATGGCCGCTGACACGTTTGACGGCGGCAGGGCTCCAGTAGGTACGAACGTCGGCAAAGATTTGGGCGGTATTGGTCAGCAAGTGACCAAGCAGCATGGTGACGCCGTTGAGGGCATCGTTTTCGGTGGCGACCATGAATGGCTCGCGAATGCCGTTCCAGTCGAAACTGCTGGAGAGGATGGCTTCGAGGTAATCGCCATTGGGCATGTGGTCGGTCCATTGACGCTGGCCCTGAAAGCCGGAGACGATGGCGTTGTGGCCCTGGGCTTCTTCGCCGAACCCGGCCTTGGCAAGCGCGGGGTTGCCGATCATGAGGTCGCGGGCGATGAGGGCCATCTTGACCGAAGTTTCCCATTCGGCATCGAGTTGTTGGCGGCTGCGTTTGGTTTTCGTCGAGTTGTAGTCCTTGCCTTCCTTGCAGTTCTTCCGGGTCCATTCGAGGGCGCGCTTGTATTCGTCCTGATCGTAGATGCCGCGTTCCATACGGCGGATGAATTCGGTCATATCGACGGATTCCACCCTCATGCCAAGGTATTGCTCGAAGAAGGATTGATCGACGATGGAACCGGCGATACCCATGGAGGTGCCGCCCATGGCGAGGTAGGAGCGTCCGCGCATCAGGGCGCTGGCAAGGCCCGCGCGCGCGAAGGAGAGGATTTTTGCGGAGACGTCGGCGGGAATGGAGGTGTCATCGGAGTCCTGGACATCACGTCCGTAGATGCCGAAGGCGGGTCGGCCTTTCTGGGTGTGACCGGCCAGCACGGCGGCGAGGTAAACGGCACCGGGGCGCTCGGTGCCGTTGAAGCCCCAGACGGCTTTCGGGATGAGGGGATCC
>CAZTYG010000482.1:0-1665 GCA_964617445.1 uncultured Blastochloridaceae bacterium | reverse complement strand
AGGTAAAGAACACGTGCTCCGATTTTTCAACCGACATGCGACATTGCTGGTGGTGGTGGCGGCGCTGTCCGCGATCTCGCTGGCGCTGACGCGATCCCCCCTCGCCGCCCCGAATCCCGGCACCCCGGCCCGACCCGATATGGAAGAACTCAAAAAACAACTCAGTCCGGAGCAAATCCAAGTGACCTGCTTCAACGGCACGGAGCCTCCGTTTCGCAACGCCTATTGGGACAACAAGGCCCCGGGGCTTTACGTCTGCGTCATCTCTGGCAAGCCTCTGTTCAGTTCGACCGACAAATTCGACTCCGGCACGGGCTGGCCGAGTTTCACCCGCCCGGTGGAGGAAAACGAGGTTCTGGAGATCAAGGACACGTCGCACGGCATGGTGCGGACCGAGGTGCGAGGCAAAACGGGCGACTCCCATCTGGGCCATGTTTTTCCGGATGGTCCCCGTGAGCAGGGCGGGCAGCGTTATTGCATCAACTCGGCTTCGTTGCGCTTCGTGCCGGTGGCCGATTTGGAGAAAGAAGGTTACGGGGAGTATCAGAAGTTGTTTGAGTAGGGCCACGTTGGCGGAGGTCAGAGGCCGTCGGGCGCAAGGGTCAGGTATGTTGGGAGGGAGAGCCCGTCTGAGCCGGGCGAGCCGGACACGTGCTCAGGGTGGACCTCCAAGGAAATAGTTGATGCGAGCCCTCAGGCTGCCTTCCGGCTCCGCAGCGCGTCACCCTTTAAAAATAGCCAAACCGGGGTCGCTCTTTGGCTGAATCAATGTGCGGGAATCACTTCCTTGTGAACCAAAATTGGTCGATTGACGGGCGGAGCGCCCGTCATACAGGTCGGATCGGATTTTCCTCCTACAACCAGCGCACGGGCGTCTTCAGGGCCTGGGAAAGGTGAGATGAAAGAATTTCAAAGATGGCGGAAGGTTTCTTCGATGGTCTCACCGGTGTGTTGGGCGCGGCAGAGGCGGGCGTAAAGTCCGCCGAGGGTCATGAGTTGGTCGTGGGTGCCGCGCTCGGTGACGCGGCCGTTCTGGAGGACGCAGATGAGGTTGGCGTTGCGGACGGTGGAGAGGCGGTGGGCGATAATGAAGGAAGTGCGTCCATCGAGCAGGCGGTCGAGGGCGCTCTGAATGAGCCGTTCGGTCTCGGTATCGACGCTGGCGGTGGCCTCGTCGAGGATGAGGATAGGAGGGCTTTTGAGCAGGGCGCGGGCGATGGAGAGGCGTTGTTTTTCGCCGACGCTGAGTTTGACACCGCGTTCGCCGACCACGGTGGCGAGGCCCTTGGGCAGGGCACGGACGAAGTCGGCAGCATGGGCGGCGCGGAGCACTTCCCAAAGCCGTTCTTCCGGGGCGGCGGGGTCGCCAAAGCGGAGGTTGTTTTCCACAGTGTCGTTAAAAAGAAAGGCCTCTTGGGAAACGATGCCGATTTCGCGGCGGAGATCGGCGAGGGTGACATGGTTGTGGGGGACGCCGTCGATGAGGATGTGTCCGGCGGTGGGGAAGTAGAAGCCGGGGAGGAGGTTGATGAGGGAACTTTTGCCGGCACCGGTGGGGCCGACGAGGGCGATACTTTGTCCGGGGACGGCGGTAAGGTGGATGTCGTGGAGGACTTCCGGGCCTTCCTGGTAGGCGAAAGAGACGTGGTCGAAGACGACCTCACG
>CAZTYG010000481.1:0-1671 GCA_964617445.1 uncultured Blastochloridaceae bacterium | reverse complement strand
GAGTTCAAGGATCGCGAAGGCGACATCGTCACCGGCACCGTCCGCCGCTTCGACCGCTCCGACGTGATCGTGGACCTCGGCAAATTCGAGGCCGTCATCCCCTCCAAAGAACGCGTGCCCACCGAGGACTACAGCCCCGGCGAACGCATCCGTGCCCTGGTCCTCGCTGTGGACAGCTCCAACCGCGGCCCCCTCATCGTTCTCAGCCGCAGCCACCCCAACTTCGTCCGCAAACTCTTCGAACTGGAAGTCAACGAACTCCATGACGGCACCGTCATTATCAAGGCCCTCGCCCGCGAGGCCGGCTATCGCACCAAAATCGCCGTCTGGACCGAAGATGACAAGGTCGATCCCGTCGGCGCCTGCGTCGGCATGCGCGGCGCGCGCGTCAAAAACATCGTCCGCGAACTCAACAACGAAAAAATCGACCTCTTCCGCTGGTCGCCCAACATTCGCGAACTCATCATCGAATCCCTCAAGCCTGCGGTGCTCAAAAACCTCGATATCAACGAAGAGAAAAAACACGCCAAAGCCATCGTTGATGAGGAAAATCTCTCCCTGGCCATCGGCCGCCGCGGCCAGAACGCGCGGCTCACCTCCAAAATCACAGGCTGGGAGATCGACATCGAGCAGGAACACGTCGTGATTGAAACTTTCGACGACAAAGTCCAGCAGGCCGCCGCCAAACTCACCGAACCGCTCGGCATTGAACAATCCGTCGCCGAACAGCTTGTCAAAGCCGGATTCGCCACGCTCGACACCATCACCATGACCGAGCCCGCGGACCTCCAGGAAGCGCTGCCGGACCTCGACGCCGCCATCCTCCAGCATATCCGGGAAAAGGCCATCGCCGCATCCTCCACTGCGGAAACCCCATCCACGTCCGCCACCTGATTTATCATGCCCGCCACCACCAAGAAGACCGCCAAATCCACAACCACAACCGGCTCCTCCACCGCCCGGACCAAAAAAGCCGCGCCCAAGACCCCCGCCGCGAAAAAAACCACCGCGAAGTCCGGCACCTCCACCGCGCATAAATCACCCGCTTCCAAATCCGCCCCCGCCAAAGAGCAGGAAACCAAAATCGAATCCAGCACCCCGGCCCCCGCTCCGGACAAGCCTACACCATCCGCACCCGCCAAAGCCCTCGAATCCGCCCCGCTCAAGACCATTCCCACGGCCACTGAAACCAAGGCGCCCCCTGTGAACCCATCTTCCCCGACTCTGGAACCGCCCGCACCCGCCGAAGCCGCCGCCACCACATCTGCGGACGGCAATATCATCACCATGAAAGCGCCGGTCGTGGTCAAAGACCTCGCCGAGCGCATCGGACTCAAACCCTTCCAGGTGGTTCACGAACTCATGGAGATGAATATCTTCGCCACCCTCAACCAGACCATCGACGAAGAAACCGCCGTCAAAGTTTGCGCCCGCAAGGGATTTGCTTTCGAGTTGGAACGCCGCAAAGAGGGCGGCGGTGTTCACAAGATCGAGGAAAAGATCGAAGTCCCCGTTCCCGCAACGGTTGAGGAAGCCAACCTCAAAACCCGCCCGCCGGTCATCACCTTCATGGGTCACGTGGACCACGGCAAAACCTCCCTTCTGGACGCCATCCGCAAAACCAAGGTCGCCGCCGGCGAGGCTGGCGGCATCACCCAGCACATCGGTGCT
>CAZTYG010000480.1:0-1676 GCA_964617445.1 uncultured Blastochloridaceae bacterium | reverse complement strand
GGAAGCGACTTCCTTCACGCGTGACATGATAGACTACGGGACGAAGGTGGTCGCCGGGGTCACCCCGGGTAAGGGAGGCCAACGTGTGCATGATGTCCCCGTCTTCGCCTCTCATGCACCAAAACGGCCCACCGTCCAACATCCAACTTACAACCTCCAACGTCCAAAGTCGGTTGAACGTTGAAAAGTTGAACGTTGAAAAGTTGGGTCCCGTCCTGAAATAGGTTGGTACTTGGTAATGAAAAGAACCGAGTATCTATGACCGTAATTCGCTACAGCAAAGCCTTCAAAATGCAGTGCGTGCGTGAGGTGGAGACGGGGAAATCCTGTGCTTCCACAGTGCAGCGCAAGTATCGAATCAAAGGGACCGCGACGGTGATGCGTTGGGTGCGGCAGTTCGGCGGTGGCCAGTATGGTAAGATCATCCGAGTGGAAAGAGCTCATGAAGTAAATGAGGCGAGTCAGCTCCGCAGTGAACTGCGACGAGTCAAAGAAGCGCTGGCCGATACGCATATGGAACTGGCGCTGGAGCAGGCGTTCCTGGTGGTGGCCTGTGAGGAAATGGACCAGAGCGTGGAGGACTTTAAAAAAAAGCACGCTGGCGGGCGGCGCACCAGGCGGTCGAAGCCGACCCGGAGTTGAAGGTGACCTGGCTGTGCGAGTTGGCAGACATGACCCCGCAAAATTATTATGCGCGGCGCCACGCTCGGCGCCGGCAGGAAGTGGACGTGGGCTTGGTGCTGGAACTGGCCCGGGCGGAACGAGCGTATCAACCGCGGCTGGGAGTGAGAAAACTCTACCACCTGATCAGGATGGAGCTGAAGGCGGCCGGGGTAAAAATGGGCCGAGATCGACTCTTTGAAGAGCTGAGGAAAGCGGGGTTGCTGGTGGAGAGAAAGCCTTCGGAATGGCCTCGAACCACGAGTTTCGACCCGACGCTGCCGGTGTTTAAGAACCTGGTCAAATGTCGCCGCGTGACCGGACGCAACCAGGTTTGGGTGGCGGACATCACGTATATCCGGACGCAGGAAGCCTTTATGTATTTGGGTCTGATTACGGACAAGTGGTCGCGCAAGATCGTGGGCTTTCATTTGGGAGAATCGTTGGCGACCGGCAGCGTGTTGAAAGCCCTGGCCATGGCGCTCAAAGGGCTCTCGTCGGGCGAGCGACCGATTCACCACTCCGATCGTGGATGCCAATATGCCTCTCACGCCTACGTCAACGTAGTGCAGAAAGCCGGTTTAAGGATGAGCATGACGGAGAACAATCACGGCGCCGAGAATGCCTTGGCCGAGCGGGTGAACGGAATTTTGAAACAGGAATATTGGCTGGATGCGAATTTTGAAAGCCGCGGTGCGGCCGGAAGAGCGACGGTGGGCGGCATCCATTTGTATAACTACCGTCGGCCGCACACGGCGCTGGGATTTAGAACGCCCGGGATGGTGCATGATAACGATCCGAACCGCTAACGGTCAGACGGCCCTGCGGGCGTGGCGCCCGTGGGCGGTGGCACTGCTCGCCATTTTTACCCCCACCATCAGACCACCCCCACCTCATCAAAACGCCGTATAGATCAAATGAGGAGGTCGTTTTTGACACCCAGGTTCAAAAGAACGCCTGATAGCCTTCACCGGGCTCTTTCTGCAGTGGAACCGAATTTCCGAATTACCGGCCAA
>CAZTYG010000479.1:0-1684 GCA_964617445.1 uncultured Blastochloridaceae bacterium | reverse complement strand
AGTGGGAAAGGTGATGGGCGCGGGCGACGACGCGCGGGGAAAAGGCGCGGTGAAAGCCTTTGTAACCCTCGCTCCACGCCATGAAAACAACGATGGCGGCGAGCGAGGTCCAATGGAGTGCGGTCAGTTCCATGCCCAGAGCGGCGAGGGCGACCTTGCCAAGGCGGTAACAGGCCCAGAGGAGGATGGCCAAGACGCCGAGGACACCCCAGGCTGCGGCCAGTTTTCGCCAGATCATCGCGGCATCATGCCTTCGGATGATAGCGGCGCAACAACAACCAACACGAAGAGCGTGGCCAGCACATCCGTTGGGTGGAAGGGAATCGGAATGGAAAATGCAAAATTCATCTTGCCGTGGCCGATCCGGCGTTGATTCCTCGACGACTTTGCGCAAACTCCGGCCATGAAGAAATGGGAGCGCCTGCGCATTTTGATGGTAACCTCCGAACTGGCACCACTGGCCAAAGCCGGGGGACTGGGCGACATGGTTGCCGGACTGGCCAAACAGCTTTACGCGGACGGGCATGACGCGCGGGTCATGCTGCCGGCCTACAGCCGGGTCCGGACCGGAGGGCACGAGTTGACCCCCTCAGGCGCGGCCTGTCTGCACTTCGGCGGCGGCGAAGAGCAATGGGTCGGCTGTCTTTCCACCCAGCTCGACGGATTGGTGCCCGTAGAGTTGGTGGAATACGCGCGATTCTTCGACCGCCCCGGACTCTACGACGACGGCGTCCGGGACTACCCCGACAACGCTTACCGCTTCGGCCTGCTGGCCAAGGCCGCGCTGCAACGCTGCAAGGACACCGGCTGGATTCCCGATGTGGTCCATGTCCATGACTGGCAGGGAGGCATGTTGCCCGCCTTTCTCAAAACATGGGACCGCGTCCTCTCCCCCCTTTCCCGCACCGCCTCGCTGCTCACCATTCACAACATCGGCTACCAAGGCGTCTATGCCCCGGATGTGATGAAATTCTACGGCCTGGGCATGGAACATTTTCACGCCGGGGCGTTCGAAGCCCACGGTGCCGTCAACCTTCTCAAAGCCGGTGTCGCCTACGCCGACGGCATCACCACCGTCTCCCCCACCCACGCCCGAGAACTGCTCACCCCGGAGGGCGGCTGCGGACTGGCCCCCTATCTCAATGACCGCGTCGACCGTTTCACCGGCATCCTCAACGGTGCCGACTACTCCCAATGGGACCCGTCCTGCGATCCCCATATCGCCACGACCTACGACGCCGGCACCCACCCCGGCATGGATGGAAAAACCACCTGCCGCACCGCGTTGGCAGTTGAAATGGGAATCGACCCCGATCCCGCCCGTCCCCTGCTCGCTGTCGTCTCACGCCTCGTCGCCCAGAAAGGCTTCGACCTCGTCCGCGCCATCATCGGCCCGATTCTCGATCGCCACCCGTTCCAACTGGTCCTACTTGGCTCCGGGGAACCGGGCCTGGAGGACTTCTTCCGCTCCTTGGCTGATCGTTATCCCGGTCGCGTCGGCGTCCGCATCGGCTTTTCCGAGCCCCTCAGCCACCGCATCTACGCCGGCAGCGATTTCTTTGTCATGCCCTCGCTTTACGAACCCTGCGGATTGGGCCAAATCTACGCCCTGCGTTACGGCTCCATTCCGCTGGTGCGCCTCACCGGCGGTCTGCGCGACACCGTGGAGGATGGAGTGACCGGA
>CAZTYG010000478.1:0-1686 GCA_964617445.1 uncultured Blastochloridaceae bacterium | reverse complement strand
TGCTGTTCACTTCTCCCAACCCCTCGTCCAAGCGATCCGCGAACGTGGGCAACCCCTCGGTCTGTGCCTGCGCCGCCGTCGCTCCAGCGAAAAACACTCCGGCCGTCAGGAAAAAAAGAAGGGACCACCGGCGGAGCATCGCGGACATAGGCCGGACTATTCCCCGACAGCCATGTCTTGCCAATCCAATTTTTCGCGTGTTACAACGTCCCATGCCAGTCATCAAACAAACCACAGTCGCCCATGAAGCGGGCCTCATGGGCTCCTCGCTCCACACCGGCGGCAGCGTCCATCTCACCATCAAACCTGCCCCTGCCGATACCGGTTACCTTTTCCGCCGCACCGACCTCAAGGACCAGCCCTCCCTCGCCGCCCGCGTCGAACACGTCAAACACGTCGAACGCGCCACCACCATTTCCGAAGGGGCCATCAAAATCCACACCGTCGAGCACCTCCTCTCCGCACTCCGCGGTTGCGACATCGACAACGCCCTCATCGAAATGGACTCCAACGAGCCGCCCATTGGCGACGGCAGTTCCGACGCTTTCGTCCAACTTGTCCACAAGGCCGGACGCACGGAACTCGACACCCCGCGCCAGTATTTCGAAATCAAAGACCCCATCTTCGTCACCGGCAAAGACGGCGCCTACATCGCCGCCTTTCCCCACGATGGCTTCAAAATCTCCTGCACCAACGCCAACCACACCGGCTTTTTCACCCAATATCTCAGTGCCGAAATCACCCCTGAAACCTATCCCACCGAAATCTCCCGCGCCCGCACCTTTGTCTTCTACGAGGAGGTCGAACCCCTCCTGGAAAAAGGCCTCATCAAAGGCGGCAGCCTGGAGAACGCCATCGTCATACGCGGCGACAGCGTGCTCTCCAAAGAACCCCTCCGCTACAACGACGAATTCGTCCGCCATAAAATCCTCGATATCATCGGCGACCTCGCCCTCTTCCCCCTCCGCCTCAAAGCCCACATCGTCGCCGCCAAACCCAGCCACGCCCTCAACTTCGATCTGGCCCGCGCCGTCACCAAAGCCCACCGCCAATACCTCTCCCAACTCATGCCCGTCGAGAACATCCCCGTCGGCGAGGGCGCCCTCGACACCAACGAGGTTATGGCCGTCCTCCCCCACCGCTACCCCTTCCTCATGGTGGACCGCATCCTCAAGTTCCAGGGCGAAAACCGCGCCACCGGCGTCAAAAACGTCAGCATCAACGAGCCATACTTCCAGGGCCACTTCCCCGGCCACCCCGTCATGCCCGGCGTCCTCCAGATCGAGGCCATGGCCCAAGTCGCCAGCCTCCTCATCCTCCGCCGCGCGGAAAACGTCGGCCGCATCGGCTACTTCATGTGCGCCGACAAAGTCAAATTCCGCAAACCCGTCCTTCCCGGCGACACCCTCATCATCGATGTCGAAATGATCAAATCCCGCGGAAAAATCGGCAAGGCCCAGTGCCAGTGCAGCGTCAACAACGACATCGTCTCCGAAGGCGAACTCACCTTCGCCGTCCATTAACCCCCCCTCACACCACCCCCGTCTTTGCTTTGTCATTCGTCATTTAGATTTTGGAATTGATTAAAATGCCCATCCACCCCACCGCCATCATCGATCCCGCCGCCAACCTCGCCGCGGATGTCGAAGTCGGCCCCTGCTGCGTCATCGGCGCCGGCGTGACCCT
>CAZTYG010000477.1:0-1688 GCA_964617445.1 uncultured Blastochloridaceae bacterium | reverse complement strand
GCGCTCGACGCGCGGACCAAGGCGCGGATGCAGGGCTACGAGGGCGACCCCTGCGGGGAGTGCGGCAACTTCACTCTGGTCCGCAACGGCACCTGCCTGAAGTGCAACACCTGCGGCGGCACGTCGGGCTGCAGCTGAGGGCAGGGGCTGTTTGTGATCCGTCCGCCATTAATAGCCCTTTTGGGGTGATTTCGGCACCCTTTGGATTGGCAATTGACGCCCTCTGATAGGTAAGTTCTTGAAAAATATGGGGGCGTCGCAAGCGCGGCGCCCCTGCTGTTTTTTGATCCCGTGGGCTAATTGCCGGAAGGGAAGGGCGTATCGAATCTTGTCTGAAGCTTGAAGCTTGACCCCCTGACTTGGAGGCGGTCGGCCTCGCCGAAGCTTTCGCGCTGAATGGCGATGCTGACGGGAAGCTTGCTCAGACCACCCCCCTTGCCCTTTCTCATCAGACACTCATCGAACGGTCGCTTGACCGGAATTCAAGCCCCATCTGCTGCTGAAAGGATCCCTGAATTCATATCGGTGGATTGTTGCCTCGCCCGAAGGGGGGGGAGCGTTCTCCGGTTACCCACAAATTGCCGGTCAAGAATGATCGTCGGTCAGGAATTTCCCTGGAAGCCACTTCGCCGGTGCGATTCTCGGCCAATGTTCTTATCGGGAGGGTGGCCTCATGCCTCGCTCGTCTTCCGATTGACGGATCGCCATCGATGTCCGTCGTTCGAGGGATGCTCCAAATGCCGATGCTGGCCCCCCCGTTTCAACCCGTTCCCTTAGCCCGCGCGGAGCGGCTCCCGCGCCGGATCAAGGGCTGTGAGAGCCCGGTGCCGGCTCGTGGGTTCAAGAATTTTCCGATCGACCGGGGTTTCGACCCTTTGGTCTGGCCGGTCGCGGGGGGTCTCGAATTTTTCGCGGAGACGGATCGTGCTCCGCATGACCCCGCCGCCCATCTCGCGACTTTTCTCCTGCCAAAGGTCCGGGAAAGATACCTTCGACAGCGGCCTTTGTTGGAAAATCAGGCGAACCGGCTCAAACCGGAATCCACGTCAACTACACTCGGGAATGGTCTGGAGCGTGCGGCGGGTCGGTTCGGTCGGGCGCGCGCGCGTACGGCCGAGCTCCCGGAAATCTTTTTCAGCAGGACCCTCGACGCGGGATTCCGTCCGCCCGGCCGGGGCGACCGATTTTCTTTTCAGAGAGCGGCAGAACTTCCCGGCCTCGGCGGCGCAGGACGCGCCCCCGCCCTTGAGCGCCATCCCGGCGACCGGACCTCGCGGTCCGCCCAGACTTCCACCGGACAGGACCAGATCATGCCCGACCATCAGACTTCCCGCCTTCTTCCCGCGCCGAGCCGCGCCGACCGCAATGTCGCCAACGCCTCGAAGGGACACTGCACCGCCTTCGCCGTTCTCGGAGACGGCGCCGGCGTGCGAATGGAGGCCGAGTCCCATCTCGAACTCAGCCATCTCTTCATCCTCAACGCAGAGCCGGCGATCGCCGATCTCCGCGAACAGGTGCGCTTCCGCTACGGCCCGCGCGGGGCCGAACGGGTCCATGTCTTCGACATGCTCGCCACGCGGCGGGACGGCACGCGGATCGCCTACACCGTCAAGCCCGAGGTCCGGCTGGCCTCGGGGCGGTTCCTCGCGGAGATGCGGGAGGTGGCGTGGTGGGTCGCGAAGACCCGC
>CAZTYG010000476.1:0-1690 GCA_964617445.1 uncultured Blastochloridaceae bacterium | reverse complement strand
GCATCCCGCCATGTTCATGAACTTCAACGGCACCGCAGGCATCTGGCGGCGCACCGCCATCGATGCCGCCGGGGGGTGGAGCGCCGCAACCCTCACCGAGGACCTCGATCTCTCCTACCGGGTGCAGCTGGCGGGCTGGCGCGGCCACTACCTCAACGAACTACCCGTCCCCGGCGAACTGCCCATCACCTTCGCCGCCTACAAAAGCCAGCAATTCCGCTGGGCCAAAGGGTCGATGCAGACCGCCATTCGTCTGCTGCCAGCCATCGTCGGTTCCGACATTCCCCGGGTGGCAAAGATCGAAGCGTTTTTCCATCTGACCCATTACGCCGTGCATCCGCTGCTTTTTCTCGTGGTCGTGCTCGCACCCGTGCTGGCCTTTGCGGGCGGTGGTGTGGCACTGCCGGGAGTCGCGGGATGGATACTGCTGCTCGCGGCGGTCGCGCCAACGTTGTTCTACGGCGCGGGACAGGCATTGTTGCATCGGGACTGGCCGCTGCGCCTGCTCCGCCTGCCCGCCCTGACCCTTGCCGGCATGGGGCTGGCCGTGGCCAACGCCCGCGCCATCGCCGAGGCCCTGCTTGGCCGCCGCTCCGCTTTCATCCGCACCCCCAAACGCGGCGACCGCGAGACCCGGCGCTACCAGGTCAAATTTCCCGTGCCCCCGGTGCTGGAATGCGCCCTCGGCCTCTACGCGCTCGGCGGCGTCTGGTTCGCCTGGCAGGCCGGGCACACCGGCATCGCCCACTTCGGCCTGTTGACCGCCGCCTCGTTCCTCTACATGGGCGGCTGGAGTTTGTGGGAACAAACCATGGAATATATCCGCCCGGCCATTGCTCCCATGGACAAGGCACCTCTGTGCCCCGTCACAATCCAACGCAGGGAAATCACACCATGAAAAAATGGATTCGTTCCATGCTGGCCGGCCTTCTTTGCTCCCAGCGGCACGGAGGGGTTATTACTCCGATTGCTTGAGATGGCCATCGCAGCGGAAGTTGTGTATATGACCAGCTCCGCTCTCGTCGATTCCCTCATCCTCACCATCCGGGGCAAAAGGTGCTGCTTGATATCGATTTGGCCTCGATTTACGGAGTGCCCACCAAGCGTCTCAACGAACAGGTTAAACGCAATGCTGTCCGGTTTCCGGAGGACTTCCGCTTTCAACTCAGCCGCGATGAGGCGGCAGAGGCAATGCTTTCAAGGTCGCAAACTGCGACCTTGAAGCGCGGGAAGCACATCAAATACCTCCCCCACGATATTCTGCGAGTCATCTGGAAAGAGCTTCAGCCCTTGCTCGCACCCCCGCCCGATCCATCGAAGAAGGAAGTGGGCTTCCACGTGAAGCAATCCGCCGCTTGCTACCGTGCGAAGCGCAAGAAAAAGCAGCAGTCATGACGCGGTGATCAAATCACGGCAGGGCATGCCAGGTGGACCGACCTGCGCCGTGGCGCACCAGCAGACCCCTTTTCACCAGGGACAAGAAAGTTGCCTTGAGGGTGTTGGGGCTGACACCGGCTTCCCGCGACACGTCGCGCGTGGTGGTGTCGCGGTAAGGCTGCAAGGTTTCATCTATCGCCAAGGGAAATACGCCCGGGCATTTTATGATGACCACGAGGCATCGATTCCATTTTAGAAATTCAAACTAGAAATGAATTCCACTGCCTTTTGTGCCCTTGCCGTAGGTGTTCCT
>CAZTYG010000475.1:0-1697 GCA_964617445.1 uncultured Blastochloridaceae bacterium | reverse complement strand
CCTCGCTGGGGGCTCGGCCTGTTCACCTCGTCCTCAATTTCTCAGTGTTTCGCCGAGCGCACCTCGCGGTTTGTCTGGTCATGCGCACACTGCTTGACTGCGGTAGCGTCTGGTTCCGGTCGCGTGCTGGGCGCGGTTTTCGAGGTGGTGGCGGAGGGGTTTGGAATCACTGAGGGATTCAGCGCGGAGACGAAGAATGGCTTCCCCTCCAGTGGAGGACCAGAATTTCTCGGTGCCTTTGACTCGGCGGCTGACTTGTTTGACCATTGATTCCATGAGGCTGCTGGTAAGCGGCAGGCCCGCGCGGCGATAGCTGGGATAATCCATCCGGGGAGCGTGGTTTCTGTAGTAAACCAGGGATGCGCGAACCACTTCACGCGGGTCATTGCTACGGGGATTCTCCGGGGGCGGCCCAAGCTTTCCAGAGTACGCCGCCAGTTCATCGATGACGGCGTTGACGTTTCCTTCCCATATCTTTGCAGCCCACCCGTCGTACACGTCACGCGCTGCCGCTTCGCTGCTGCTGACGGCGCGAGCGGCTGCCAGACTGTACGAGAGGGCATGGAGCAGATCGAGGATCGAGGTGTAGTGTGAAAAATGCGTGCGCTGCAGTTGTTCAATCGTTGGCGATCCATCGGAAACAAACGCTTTGCGCGGAGCCGCCGCGAACCCGCGATACCACGCCTGACTTGCCAGGAGCGGCCCGAAATCTTCCCAACGCTGTCGCGAGGCGACGACGTGGCGATGTTCCAAATCGGGGCCAGGAAGTCCTTGGCCATGGGGGGCGGGCAACTCCTGGTCCGCGCTGTCTTCCTCCGCAGAATCCTCGCGACGGCCGGTTCGTCCGATTTCCGAGAGCGTGTCGGCCATCGCTTCGTAGCGAAGTTCAGGCGGCAATGTCGGCTGCGGATCACATGCATGCGATGGGCCGCTCATGCCGACCAACAGTCCGATGCGGCTCTCTTTCCAATGCTCTCCTTTTCGCGCCGAACGCTTTGGCACCACCGGCAGGCTCCGATCCAGGAGTTGGTAACGCCCTCCGTCGCACATCACGCACGCGATCTCAGGCGTCTCCACGTCGTCCGGCTTGCCCGCGATCTGCTGCGGCAAGGACTTTTCCGTAAATGCCTGCTGCATCCGCTGGTGATGCTCAACCCGTTCGGCTCCCACACGCTGGCACGCCCGCCGTATCCGCTCGGCGCTAATCGTAAGACCGGCCAGAGCCTCGAGATCCGCACTGGCTGCTTCATACGAGGTCGCCGCGGTCCCCGCGTATACCATCTTGGCCAACACCCGCGGACTGACCGTCTCTTCCACGGCAAGTCCCAATTCTGCCGAACGAGGGAAAAAAAGACCGCCGACACGAACGGCAGTAACAGGCCGGTTCCAACCACCCAACGTCTCCCCGATCAGTCTGCAAGACGTGTGGCTCGTCAGGATTTCGTTCCCCCTCACACCCGCAGAAGGGGCAATAGCGACCAATTGCATCCGGTTCTCGTTGGGCAATGCGTTCCCGCAGCAATTCAACCGTGAACAAATCCCCCACCTTGATACACTCGTCCTCCAACTCGGCAAATGTCTTCGGCCGACCATCCTGATCCAAGCATCCGCCCAAGATTTCCCTCGCCTCCCCCACCAGCTCTAGCAACCTCCTCCGCCTTTCCAGTGACAAATCCATTTCCCAGGCCTCCTTGTCT
>CAZTYG010000474.1:0-1704 GCA_964617445.1 uncultured Blastochloridaceae bacterium | reverse complement strand
TGGCGAGAAATAGTTCGGGCGCAGCGGAGAGCAGGCTGCGTCCGCCTTGATGAATCCACCCGCTTTGGGGGGCGCCGGTCACGCGCCACAAGCAGCGGAATAGGAGCTGCGAATCCATGTCCCGGACGCGGCGGGAGAAGCGACGGGCAAGGTTGACTTGGTAGATATCGCCGACAGCAATGTGTTCCCGGGCGCAGCGGACCATGGCGGCATAGGCCTCCGGATCGGTATGCGCCGTCCAGCCGCCATCATCACGGGGATCAACACCGGCGGGCATCTCCAGCCACCAGTCCCCGGCGGGACACACAGTCACCCGGTCGCAGAATTGGAAGTGGTAGCCGCCCTCATAATCGAACCAGCCGACAGCGGCTCCCGGCGGCACGGTGGAATCGGCGCGGAGATTCCGTCGCCGCGCGTCCAGAGCACCGGCAAGCGCGTCCCAGTCACCCGGTCCACCCTCGATCGCGGACTCCACCCCGGAAAACGCCAGAAAGGTGTCGTCAGCGCCGGGCAAACGCAGTTCGGCGACGCGGTGGGATGAGGCAGGATCAATCATCACAGGCTGTTGAGGACCTCGGCGGCGTCGGCAAGATCGCCCGGTTGGAGGTCGGGGCCGACGGCGGCGACGGTGATTTTTCCGGGTTGAAACAGATCGGCGGCCACGGCGCGAACATCCTCGGCGCCAACCGACTGAATGGTGTCAATGACATGAGTGGGATGGAGGATGGAGCCGAGTCCGATGATGCATTCACCCATCCACATCATCCGATTGGAGGTGCTTTCCATGCCAAGCTTCATCTGGCCGATGGTGTAGTCCTTGGCGCGGCGCAGTTCAGCGGCGGTGGGCGGTTTGCGGGCGATTTTTTCCAATTCGATGGCGATGAGTCCGAGGGCCTCTTCGAGTTTTTCGCGGTCCACACCGGCCTGGATGTAAAACGCGCCGGTGTCATGAAAATGGGAGACCGAGGTGCTGATGTAATAGGCCAGGCCGTGACGTTCGCGGACGACCTGGAAGAGGCGGGAACTCATATTCTCGCCAAGGATGACACTGAGGAGTTTTTCGGCGAAGCGGCGGGGGTCTTTTCGGGGCATACCATGGATACCTAAGGCGAGACTGCATTGCTGGACAGGACGGGGAATAGCGAGAGTGCAGACGCGGCGGCTGCGTTTGAATTTGGCGGGGCTCCAGCTTCCGGGCAGGCCCGCGTGGCGGCGGTAACCAAGATGGGGTTTAAGCAGGGCGAGCAATTCGTCATGTGCCACACAACCGGCAACCGACACCACCAGCGAACGCGGGCGATAGTGGCTGCGCCAGTATTGCATCAAGTCCTGCCGCTTCATGCTCGCAACCGATTCCGGCGTTCCCAAGATCGAACGGCCCAGGGAACTATCCGGCCACATGCGGGTGTTGAGCCGGTCCATGACCAGCACATGCGGCTGGTCCTCATACATCCGGATTTCCTCAAGAATCACCCCGCGCTCACGCTCCATCTCGGCCACGGGGAATGTGGAGTGCCACAGCATGTCGAACAGGACATCCAGAACCATCGGCAAATGATCGGCGGCGATGCGGCAGTAATAACATGTCATCTCCTCGGAGGTGAAGGCATTGAGGTCACCGCCCTTGCTCTCTACAATCTCACTAATCTGAAAGGCTTTGCGATGGCGGGTTCCCTTGAAGAGCATATGCTCGAGAAAATGCGC
>CAZTYG010000473.1:0-1711 GCA_964617445.1 uncultured Blastochloridaceae bacterium | reverse complement strand
GAGGACCCCCGCCCCGACGGACTCCGCCGCGCCCTGGAACTCCTCCGCGCCGGACACTGCATCGGCATGCCCACCGAAACTGTCTATGGCCTCGCCGCCGACGCCCTCAACCCAGCCGCGCTCGCCCGTATCTTCGACATCAAACGCCGACCCCGCTTCGACCCCCTGATCCTCCACGTCACCGGACGAGCGATGCTCGACCGAGTCGCAGCCGCCGTCTCCCCGGCCGCCGAAATCCTCATCGAGCAACTCTGGCCGGGTCCGTTGACAATCATTCTCCCCAAACGCCCCGTCGTCCCCGACCTCGCCACCTCCGGGCTGCCCAACGTCGCCGTCCGCTCCCCCGCCCATCCCGTCGCCACCGCCCTCCTCAACGCCTTCAACTCCCCTCTCGCCGCGCCCAGTGCGAATCGCTTCGGCCGCATCAGCCCCACCACCGCCGTCGCCGTCGCCCAAGAACTCTTCCCAGAACTCGAACTCGTTCTGGACGGCGGACCCTGCTCCATCGGCATCGAATCCACCATCATCGATTGCAGCGGCCTCCAACCCGTCCTGCGCCGACCCGGCGGTATTCCCATCGAAATCATCACCAATCTCATCGGCCCCGTCATCCCCGGCGAACGTGGCGATGCCATCGTCGCCCCCGGCATGTTGCACAGCCACTACGCTCCCCGCACCCCATTGACCCTCGCCACCACCGCTCTCGCCAACATCAAAGACTGGCCGAAGCAAACCGCCGCCCTCGCTTGGTCCGTTCCCGAACCCCGCGCCCATGCCTGCCAAGTCCTCGCCCGCGACGGCCAGCCCGTCACCGCCGCCCGCAACCTCTTCGCCGCCATGCGCAACCTCGACCACTCCGGTGCCTCCCGCATCATCGCTGAACCCGTCCCCACAGCCGGCCTCGGCGCCGCCATCCTCGACCGCCTCCAACGCGCCTCCCACCACCACCCCTGATCGCGACCCCTCCCCCCCCTCGACAGCGAATGACATTTCCCTGTGAATGTTACACCTGAAACATTCACAGGGACGTTTCTTTACTCCGGAGGTGGGCGGAAAATGAACAGGGGCCAGCGTCAAAGCTCGCGAGCGCCCTCGTTGTCGGCACTGACAATGTGGGTGAGGACCCCGGAGAGGCCTGCGCGCAGGAGGCAGTCGGCCATGGCGGAGGCGGCGGCTTCGCCGTTGTCCAGGCACAGGGCCAACAAGGTGGAGCCGGAGCCGCTGAGGCAGGCATCGAGCGCGCCCGCCCCGCGGGCGGCAACCAGGGCTGATTCGGCACCAGGGATCAAGGCCAGCCGGTAGGGCTGGTGAACGCGGTCGGCCATCGCCCCGCGCAGCGCGGCGTAATCACCGATGGCCAGACCGGCGGCCAGGGTGGCGGCGTGTTGGAGGTTGGCGACCACATCGGCACGCGGATATTGCGCGGGCAGCACGCCACGAGCCTTTTCGGTCTCCAATTCGAAGTTAGGAACGACCAGCACAAATTTGAGGCGTTCGTTGACGGCGTAGCGCAGATGACCGCCCGGACGACAGATGGCGAAACCGCCGAGAAAAGCGGGCACGGCATTGTCGGGATGACCCTCCAGTTCGATGGCAAGCTCCAGAACCCGTCCGGGCGAGAGCACGTGGTCATGACGGGCGTTGAGTGCCATCAACAAACCCAGCCGGACCGTGACACTGCTGCCCAACCCACGCGAGCGCGGCACCTCCC
>CAZTYG010000472.1:0-1715 GCA_964617445.1 uncultured Blastochloridaceae bacterium | reverse complement strand
GGCTTCCGCGATGACATTCGCCGAATCCTCAAGACCATCAAGACCGATCATCAAACCATCTTCGTCTCCGCAACCATCAGCACCGAGATCGAATCCCTCGCCCGCACCTACATGAAGGAAGATGTCGAAAAGATCGTCACCCTCGCCGGCGCCCTCACCGTCGAAATGGTCGAGCAGCACTACCTCACCGTCAATCGCTGGGACAAGAAGCGACTCCTCCTCCACCTCCTCACCCACGAAGAGCCCGACCTCACCGTCATCTTCTGCCGCACCAAGCGCATGGTCGATGACCTCACCGAATACCTCGCCAAGAAGAACATCGACGCCCACTCCATCCACGGCGACATGCACCAGGGCCGGCGCAACCAGGTCATGGAGCGCCTCCGCCACGGACAACTCGCCGTCGTCGTCGCATCCGATCTCGCCGCCCGAGGCCTCGATGTCGACGACATCTCCCATGTCGTCAACTACGACCTCCCCGAAGATCCCGAGATCTACATCCACCGCATCGGCCGCACCGCGCGCGCTGGAAGAAATGGCGTCGCCTGGTCCCTCGTCACACCCGAGGAAGGACCGCTCCTCACCGCCATCGAGAAACTCGCCAACGTCGAGATTCCTCGCATGGACTACCCCGACTTCGAACCCTCCCCGCCCCCGGACTCCGTCCGCCATCGAATGGAGGCCGAACAGAAGTCCAAGGCCCCCCCGGCCCGCAGCCGCTACGCCGCCGCCGACGTCCCCGCCCCGGCCAGAACTACAACCACCGCCGGCGCCGGCGCAGGCGCCGCGTCCAAACCAAAGGAAGACCCCCGCTTCCCCGGCGGCGTCGTCCCCAGCAAACTCCCCCCGCGCAAACTCCAAGGCAAAGTCAGCACCGGTCGTGGCGCCAAAGCCGCCGCCGTGCTCCCACCCAACCCGGCGCCCACGCCCGACGAGGCCTGATCCAAACCGCGCCGCGGCACTCCATCGAAATCATCAACACTCCCTATGCCGCCGCCCTCAGGGCAGCGGCATTTTTCATGCGCCAATCCCCTACCCTCCCAACATGCCCACCAACACCACCCACGAACAACTCGTCGAACTCACCCGTCGCATTGTCGAAGCCATCGACAACCGCGACTACGAATCCTACACCCGCCTCACCGCGCCCGACCTCACCGCCTTCGAACCCGAAGGCAAAGGCGCCCCCATCCACGGCATGCCCTTCCACGAGTTCTTCCTCTCCCGACCCAACCGCCCCGGCACAACCGTCCGCTCCGAACTCATCAACGTCCACATCCGAACCATCGGCCCCGACGCCTCTCCTTCCGCCGCCGTCGCCACCTACACCCGCATCACACAGAAACACGACAGCGACGGCGCCTTCCGACTCATCCACGCCAATGAAACACGAGTCTACGAACTTCGCGGAAACAACTGGCGCCAAGTCCATTTCCACCGCACCGCACTCTGATCACCACGCCCTCCGCACCGGAATCCCGCGACATCCACGGCGTCCAGGAGCAGCACCCAAATGACCGAGACCGAAACAACGGCGCCCGTCGTCACGGAGTCGGCCGAACTCGATCGTCTCGTCGAACTGATCGACGCGCGCAAGATCGATGACACCGCCTCCATGATCGAAGCGCTCTCATCGAGCGATGCGGTCTACCTCGTCACCCACCTCGACCGCCAGCGCCAGGTCGCGCTCACCGAACTCCTCCCCGCCGATCTTG
>CAZTYG010000471.1:0-1727 GCA_964617445.1 uncultured Blastochloridaceae bacterium | reverse complement strand
TCCCTCGTCCACCTCGGCGAAGGCCCGCTCCCGCTCCGCCTTGCGGCGTAAATTGGCCGCCCGCTCCTTGGCTTTTTCCACGCGTTCGATGCGCTGGCGGGCCATGCGGTTGTACGAATCGATCAACAATACATCACGGTAGCTCCGAATCGCGCGCTGGTATTGTCCGGTCTGATAAAAGCCGTCCCCTTCATAGATCAAACGTTGAATATTGGAGACCCGCTCGAACAGATCGTCATCCGCGGCGGTGTTGCCCGGATACTGCTCCTGAATGGTCGGATTGGCGCGGCGCAGGCGGCTCAGTTCGCGTTGGTAAGCTTGGTTTTCGGGGTCGTTCTCGACCGCTTCGCGCCAGAGAATCAACGCCGAGGGCACATTGTTCTCCGCTTCGGCACTCTGTGCCTGGGCGGCGGCTACGGCGGCGATTTCTTTCTTGGCCAGAACCCGCAGAGGAGCGTTGGGGCCGACTTCGGTGGCCATTTCTAAAACCTTGTTGAAGCGATCGCGGGCCGCGCGAAAATCGCGCGCTTGGGCCAGAAGACGCCCCTCGTCCAGAGCTCGTGTGATCGCCATGGTCTGTTCCAGCCGGATCACTTCTTCCGCCTGTGCCATCCGGGCCGCCTCAGGGTCGGCCTCCGGATTCATGGTCGGCTCCTGGGCAACAACCCACCCGGAAAGAGCATACACGGTAATGAGCCAAAGTGGCGATCTAGTGAAAGGGGATTTGTGCTTAATCATTTGTCCTACCGTTAGTTAAGATGAATTTTTATGCTTCCTTAGGTAAAATTGCAAGCTCGATCTGTGCCCTTGCCTTTCATGGAGGACTGACCGGCGGCGCGTTCTCTTCAGCAGCCCCGGATGCCAAGGGCGCTTGCGCCCCACCCCCCACGGTGATCTCTTCTCCGGTTTCAATGTCGCGGATGACAACCTGTTCACGTCCGGCGCGCAGGAGCTGGTATTTTTTCTCCCGGATTTGAAACGTTTCCCCACGTTTGACTCGTGGTGGCTGGACGTCGGCGATGGGAACGTCGAGACGCAGGGTGACGCTGCTTTCATCGGATTCTTTTTCTTCGTTGATCACCAAGATGATGAATTCATTGAGCAGGGGATGTTTGAGGTCGAGTTCGGAAACGTCCTTAATTACCGGCCTGTTGATGGTAGGGTCGAACCGTTCTACCTCTTTGCGCCGAAACTCGCCCACGGTGTACCCCTCCACATCCTCCCCCTCGCGCACGATTCGCGTGCGCCTTGTTTTTACGTCCAATAAATTAATCTGATAAGTCATCTGGTTGTTGGCGGAATCCAGATTGTATCCGCGGAAGATCATGCGAAAGGGCACATAATCATAAGAAGCCACTTCCAGCTTGGTCAGCAGCGGAGGATGGCTGGCGGGGTCATTCGGATCGGTGCCCGCGAGATATTCCTCCAAATTGTTGAACCCGTCGTTGTCAGGGTCGCTGGTGGCGGTGTCGGGGTCTTCCAGCGAGAATTCATGGTCAAGCTTCCACTGAATGGTGATGCCGTCCGGTCCCTTGGAATCGGGATTGAGCGGTTTGGTTTCCCCTGTCGTCGGCTCATGCACGATCAACCGGGAAGCGAACACGCGGTGGTCAACGAAGTCCGGAGCCTGAACAGGGTTGCTTTTTGCTTCCGTCAGATTATCGAACAGCGCGATCTCCACCGCCTCCGGTTCCTTGCCCCCGGCGCGTCCAGGACCAGTGGTGTCG
>CAZTYG010000470.1:0-1728 GCA_964617445.1 uncultured Blastochloridaceae bacterium | reverse complement strand
GAGGCTGGTGAAATGATATACGCCAAGGACGACTCAGGCCAACGAATTGAGGCCACGCCGAAGTACCTATCGGGGAATAAGCGATGACCGACATCAACTCCGCCCGCTCCTTCCTCGAAACCATCTACCCCGAGATCCCCGCCCTCCTTGTCGCCTGCACCTTCCCCCAAAAAGGAGCCACCCACCGCAACCGCACCCTCATCAGCAAAACCCACGAAGCACTCCTCCAGGACGCTTTTCGCACCGCTACCACCGACAACATCTATATCCAGCCGGGCCTTGTCGCAACCCGGCCCGATGGCCGCGGTAAGGAATCTCAGATCATCGGCATCCCCGGACTCTGGGCCGACATCGACATCGCCGGCGAGGCGCACAAACACCCGGACCTTCCACCGGACCTCGAATCCGCCCTCTCTATCCTGGCTGGCGTACCCCACACACCCTCCGCCGTCGTCCACACCGGCCACGGAATCCAAGTCTGGTGGCTATTCAAGGAACCCTGGATCTTTGACGACGATCAGGAACGCGCGCGGGCGAAGGATCTCAGCATCCGCTGGCAGGCCCTTCTCCGCCGGGAAGCCGCCAAGCACAAATGGACCCTCGACCCCACCGCCGACCTTACCCGTCTCCTCCGGCTCCCTGGCACCCTCAACGTCAAGATCCCCACCGACCCGAAACCCGTCACCTGGGAAGCGGTTCCCGACCGCTACAGCATCGCGGAACTGGAAGAGTGCGTCGATGGCATACCCGCCACGGAAGTCACCCGTACCGCCCGCAAAGCTACCTACGACCCCACATTCAACAACCCCGCCAACCTTCTACCCATCCTCGAAAACTGCGCCTGGATGCGCCATTGCCGTGACAACGCCGCCACTCTAGGCGAACCGGACTGGTATCAGATGCTCACCGTCGTCGCCCGTTGCCACGATCCGGAGCACCACGCCCATGCCCTCTCCCGCCCATACCCCCGCTACAACGAGATCGAGACGGCGGAGAAACTGCGCCAGGCCACGGACACCGCGCCTGGGCCCGTCACCTGCCGGTATGTCGCCAACACCCTTGGCCATGTGTCCACCTGCATGGAGTGCGCCCACCACAACAACCTATCCAGCCCCATCCTCCTCGGCCGCCAGCGGCAACAGGCCGACCCCCCCGAACCCGACTGGCCGGAGGACACACACCCGGAACCACTCCCGCTGGACACCGACACCCCCTACGTCCCCGACATCTACCGCGGCAAGCTCATCAAACCCAAACCGATCGGCGACATCGCCTACCGCGGCGCACTCGGCAAACTTGTCCGCCTGATCGAACCCCACACGGAGGCCGACCCGTCCTGGCTCCTCGTGCTCGCCATCACCTGCGCCGGCAATGTCATGGGTCGCCACGCATTCATCCAACGCGGCGGCGACCGCCACTACCCCAACCTATTCGCTTGCGCGGTCGGCCCCACCGGCTCCGGTCGCAAGGGTTCCGCCTTCTCCCCCATCGTCGAGTTCTTCCGCGACGTGGACCCGGAATGGTTCAAGTGCGTCACCACCGGTCTATCCTCCGGCGAGGGGCTGATCCACGCCGTCCGCGACCCGGTTTGGCAAAAGCAGAAGACCGGAAAAGGCAAAGACGCCGTGGAAGAGGAAGTCTGCGTGGACAAGGGCGTCGAGGATAAACGCCTGTTCGTGAACGAGAGCGAGTTCCGCAACGCCCTCACGGTCATGGCTCGGGAGGGCA
>CAZTYG010000469.1:751-1729 GCA_964617445.1 uncultured Blastochloridaceae bacterium | reverse complement strand
TGGCGTGGTAGCTTTCGCCCTCCTTAAGCGTGCGGGCGCGTTCACTCTGGGCGGGTTGCAGATGGAGCCGAACGGTCGCGCCATCCGGCACCCGCACCTCGTCGGCCAGAATGAAATATCCCGGACTCCGGTCCTTTCCATGCACCATGAGCAGACTGCGGACATGCGAGGCATCGTCGGCCAGAACCCCCTGTCCGGTGCGTCCGGCGGCATAGTCCAATCCATCGCTGGTAATGCCTTCTTCCAGCCCTGCGCCGTTTTTTCGCAGGTGGTTGGCACCGCCGATGGTGACCACATTCTGGCGGGAGGCCACGGCGGTCTCCGACCCCAGCCAGCCGCCGTTCACCAACAGTCGCGCACCGTAGGCCGAGAGCGAAATCCCATTAGTCTCGTGATGGGCGTGCCATTCGGACTTGTTGGTGATGTTGTAGAGGATGGCCGCCAGCGCTTCGGTCCCCTCCAGCGGCTCGCGGAAAAACGCCCCGCCGTCGCGGTACAACCTGCTTTTCGGCATGCGGGCTTCCGGCAGCGGACGATCCATCAACACATAAGTCAATACATGCCCCGGCGGTTTTCTGTCCCCGAGCAACCACGCCGCCGATTCCGCAGCCCGATCGTCAAACCTGCCTGCGCGCCAATACATCGGTGAGCTATTGATTCCGGTCTGCCTGGCGATGGTATCTCCAAACATATGAAACATGCCCGCCGGGTTGACACTGTGTTCATACAACCAGTGGAAGAAATTTTGCAGGCGTGGATTGGAGTAGTACCGGCGGTCGATGCCGGTGTGCTCTAGAATGTCCATGTAAGCGGATTTCTGCATCCGGTCGGCAGCTCCGGCGATGCGCACCCAGGCGTAATTCGGCGCCACGGTAGACACGCCGTCATCGGTCATTTCCCCGGTGACCAGATTGAAGTAAGCGTCGTCGGGAGTGGTCCGCTCCCCTCGGTAGATATCCCAGGTGCCGTGCAGTCCCA
>CAZTYG010000469.1:0-741 GCA_964617445.1 uncultured Blastochloridaceae bacterium | reverse complement strand
AAGCTTTCCCCCCCGACCCTCGGGGCACCTCAGCCACTCTGGCGGCGATGAGCGCCTCGCACGGTTCAATATCTTCTGCGGAAAGGCCGCCATGCACCACGTCCAGCGCCACGATCGCCATAAAAATGGCACACGCGGGCGGCACCGATCCCTGCCACTGCCTCTGGGGTTCATAGCGAATATTCGACAGCCCACCTAGAATCGCATCCCGCACCCGCTCGGCATAAGCCTGAGCGCTGCGCGGCTCCAAGATGTACGCCAATGCCGCCGCGCCCAGATAGGCCTGAAATTCGACCGGGCCCGCCTCGGATGGAAGCTGGCTCTGCGCACGTTGCAGGGCGTCGGCCTGCATGGATTTCCAAGGCTCCCGCTCCGAGCGCAGACGCAGTTCCTCGAATTGGTCCGCAGTGGTGATGAGAAAGGGATGGTTGTCGCGCGGTGGCGGCGGAGCATGCGAGTGCCCGGAATCTGTGACAAACATGAATGTAAGGACGAACATCAACAGGGCAAGCCCCGCCCCTTTGAAGCAATACGGTTTTCTACGAATAAGGGGCACAACCCGCACGCGTTGGTCTTGAGCGGTATTTGAAGTGCCTTACGGCATAACCCCCATGCGGAATTCCATGACTTGAAAAAAGACCTCGGCACTGGGAGCTGCGTCGGGAGAGAGCCGGACATCTGTTCCCGAAATGGGGTCGAACTCGTAGCGCACCCAAGTGGGATTACCGCTGGTGGTGGACG
>CAZTYG010000468.1:0-1745 GCA_964617445.1 uncultured Blastochloridaceae bacterium | reverse complement strand
TGGACCATGCTTGAATCAAGCGGCGCAGGTTGCTGCGGCATTGATCCGCTTGTGATCCCTGCCGGGTGCTGGCGAGGGTGGCCAATTGCAGCGAGAGCAGGAAACCGAGCAGCGCCGTCAGGCACGCGAGATCCCGCAATTGAAAGGCTCGTTCTGCTGTTGTTCCGGCCGAAGGCGCTGTTTTCATGGAAGCAGTGGGTTAGGGCATTTTGCACATCCTCGTGCTGACTCTTTACTTGCCACGGTCACCGGCGTTGGTTCAACTCTTTTTACAAGCGAACTCCGTTGAACAACACAGTCAAGGATCAATATGAAGCAGAGTTTTCTGAACAGGTGGGGATTGCTGGTGCTGGGCCCGGCCCTGGCCGGCCTGCTGGAAACCACATTGGCGGGAGCCGAAGTGGTCGTGGCACCGGCACCCGGCACCGAATCCGCTGGCGGTGCCGGGATCGCGGCGGCCCCGCGCATCAGCGCCGACGGCCGGTGGGTGGTTTTTTCCAGCGAGGCGGGAAACCTGGTGGCGGCCGATGGAAACCACCAACCGGATGTCTTCGTGCGCGACCGCGTGGTCGGTTCCACACGGCTCATCAGCCGCGCCCACGGCCGCACCGACAGTGCTGACGGCGTCTCGCTGGCCCCCGATCTGACGCCGGATGGGCGTTTCATCGTTTTCCAAAGCACGGCCCAGAATTTGGTGGCCCCGGGGCAGTTGCTTTCCGAAACCGGCCGGCCGTTGAGCCGAATTTATCGTTATGATCGTGAGCTTGATGAAACGCGCTTGATCGATGTGCATCGTCCCGTCGATGACTCATTTCCGCTTTTCTTATTCTTGCGCACGCTTACCAACACCGTCCGTGATCTGGTGGCCCCCTCCATCAGCAGCGATGGGCAACGCGTGCTTTTCACCACCGGCCGCAACCAGTTTCCTTTCACCGCCTTTAACACTGAACCTGGACCGGGACAGCCGACCGAGGCGGATGGCTTGTTCCTTTGGGAGGCCGGCACCGGCCACACGGAATACATTACGGAACGCTACGCGACGAATCCGGTGCCGGAAACGGCGGTGTACACCGGCATGCAAACCGACAACCAGCCCCGCATGAGTCAGGACGGACGCTTCGTGGCGTTTTCGAGCGGTGTCCGGCAATTACTCATTGGCGGTTCCTCTGCGAACCTCGACAGAATGAACGTTATTGTCAGGGATCGGGTGGGGCGGACCAACATCGTGCCGACTTTCCTCGTCGGGGATGGTCTGCAAGCTTTTGCTTATACTTTGGTGAATGGCCTGAGTGATGACGGACAGCACCTCCTGTTCGAGCGCCGCATGGCATTGGAGAGCGATGCCTACAGCGCTCCGCAAACCAGCTACCTGCCTCACCTGTGGCTGCTGCGCCCGGCAGATGGTCAGGTCATCTGTGTGAGTTCCAACGCAGTGTTAAATGAACTGGGCAATTCCGGCTCCAGCCACGGCAGCCTCAGCGCGGATGGCAACTGGATCGCCTACTTCAGCCGGGCATCCAACCTGGTCGAGGGCGACGACAACAACCTCCACGACGTGTTTCTCCATGACCGCGTCAACGGAACCAATCTGCGCATCAGCACGCATCCGGCCTGGCAGGGCGTGCGGGGCGGGCGCGTGGAACAGGCCCCCCGGCTTACGCCTGATGGGCGCTTCATCCTCTATCAGGCCAGCGGTTCGGGCTTGTTCCGCTACGACCGCGTGACCGGGACGAATGCGCTGATAA
>CAZTYG010000467.1:0-1749 GCA_964617445.1 uncultured Blastochloridaceae bacterium | reverse complement strand
CACGCTCAACACTTGGTTGCGCAGGATGAGTTCCTGAATGATGGGTTTTTCGGACTCTTCGGGAAAGGTGTCGATGGCATCGACGCGCACCTTGACGTCGTCAAGAATCAGGCGCGGGTTGTAACCGGCTTCGACCTCGATGACCACATTGCCGACATTTTCCGAAGCGGTGGAGGTGATGCGCTTGATGCCCTCCAGGTCCTGAATGGCCTCCTCAACGCGCAGAATGATGCCGTCCTCCACCTCGGCGGGCGCGGCACCGGGATACAGCACCGACACCTGGATCATGTCCAGCGAGGTGTCGGGAAAGATTTCGATCTTCATCCCGCGCAGACTGAGCAAGCCGGCGACCATAATCGACGCCATCAACAGATTGGCGGCGACATGATTGCGTGCAAACCAGGCGACGATCGAGTTCATGAGAGGAGAATTTCAGGAATGGAATGAGAGGGGCCGAGGGTTCTCACGGTTAGTTTTGTTCGGCGGATTCCTTGGTGATTTGCGGGGGTTCGGCGGACGGAGCCACGATGCGGACGGTCATGCCGTCCACCACGGTTTGCAGCGGAGTTAGGCTGATGCGGTCACCCGCGCTGATACCGCCAAGCACCAGCACGTGATCACGCTCGGAACCGACGATCTCCACTTCCCTCATACGCAGACGGTTGTCGTTGTCGATGAGGTGGATGGTTCCAGCACCATGAACGGCGGAGCGGGGCAGCCGGACGACACCTTGGTGGGCACGCCCCAGGAGAACCGCATCCACGAACAAACCCACGGGCAGAGCCGCCTGGGCGGCACCGGGTCGGCGCGCATAGGGGTCATCCACACGGGCAACGACATAAAACAATCGGCTGGTCGGATCGATGGTTCCCTCCGTGCGGACAATGCGGGCGTTCCATGTGCGGGGCTGTCCGGCCATTCGTGCAGTGAGGACCACGGGCAGACCGGGGCCGTCGGAATTCCATTCCAACCCGATCTGCGCGGCCTGAGCGTCGGTCAAGGGCAGGCGAATTTCCACAAAATCGGTGGCAATGACGGTGGCAAGATGGGCTCCGTTGGCTACAAACTGGCCGAGATCGACATCCTGCTCACTGCTCATGCCATCGTAGGGAGCGCGAATGAAGGTGCGGTCAAGGTCATTGCGGGCTTTATCCAAGGCAGCCCGGGCCGATTGAAGGTCGGCAGTGGCGCGGGCGAGTTGGGGTTTGCGAAGGACCAAGTCGCCCGGTTTGCCCTCGCGCTCCAGGTTTTTCCAATCCCGCACGGCCTGGTCGGCCTGGGCCTGCTCGGTGGCCAGATCGGCCTCGGCACGGGCAACATCGGCTTCCGCCCGCACCACCGCCGCCTCGTAATCACGCGCATCAATACGTACCAAGACCTCGTCCTTATCGAAAAAACTACCGGGACGAAGACGCGGGGAGACTTCCAGGACCCGGCCGGAAACTTCGGCGGCAAGCATGGTCCGGGTGTGGGGAACGACGGTGCCCTGGGTGGAAACTTGCACGGCTGCGGTTTCCAAGCGGGCTTCGATGACCTCGACGGCCGCAACGTGCGGCTGGCGCTCGATCACCTCCGGCTCCGGTTGGAAATGGAACATGAGTCCGCCCAGAACCGCCGCGAGCAGCAACGCACCGACTCCGAGAGCCACGGCCAGCCGACCCACACCGGGGTGACGCGCACGGGCGAGTTTGTCGCTATGGTCCTTCATGGAATTTTCGAGTTTCGATTGCCGATTTTCGATTGGAAACC
>CAZTYG010000466.1:0-1754 GCA_964617445.1 uncultured Blastochloridaceae bacterium | reverse complement strand
CTTTCGCAAATCTACGGCAACCTCGAAGCCAACGGCACCGTCATCCTGATCAACCCCAACGGCCTGGTCATCGGGCCCAGCGGCCTGATCAACGTCGGCACCTTCATCGGTTCGACTCTGGACGTCTCCGACCAGCAGTTCTTGGCGGGGGGCGATTTGAATTTCATCGGCGACTCCACCGCCGCGATCCAGAACCTCGGCAACATTGAAGCCTCCGGCGGCGGGGCCTTCCTGTTCGCGCAGAAGATTGACAACTCCGGGCGGGTTATTGCCGACCGCGGCGAAGTCGGCTTTGCGGCGGGCACCAACATCCTGCTCAAGGACTCGGGCGAGGACCGTGCGGCGGTTCTGGTCGGCGCGAGCAACAGCGAGTTGTCCGGCGATGCGATCAAGAACACCGGCGAAGTGCGGGCGGCCATGGTCACCATGCAGGCCACCGGCTCGGTGTATTCGACCGCCGTGAACAACGAGGGCGTGATCCGCGCCACCGGGGCCGACCGCAGCGGCGGCCGTGTGCGTCTGACCGCCGGGGGCGGCGGAACCATCCGCAACAGCGGCGACATCGCCGCCCGCAACCAAGACGGCAGCGGCGGCACAGTCCAACTCCATGCCGGCAGTAACGACAGCCAGACCGCCACCGTTTACCATTCCGGCACCATTGATGCGCGCGGCGACGAGGCCGGAACGACCGGCGGACGGGTGGAAATCACCGGCGACCGGGTGGTTGTGGCTGATAATGCTCAGATCCACAGCAACGAAATCTTTATAGAGGAAAGCACCTCCCTCACTGATGCCGCACCGACTCCATTAGCAGCAGGCGGCTCGCCAGTGATTACTGTGACAGATGGGGCAGGAGACATACTAGTGGCGCAGGGCAGTAATGAAGCCGTCAACGGATCCGATCCTGTGATTCTCAGTTCGGTGGATGAAACGACTGCTACTGACGAAAGCGTGGTTAACGACAATGTTTTTTGGGTAAACAATGCCCCAAACAGCTCCGGTGAGAGTATCAGTATTGGCTCTGTGAGCGTCACCAGCGTGACATCCCATGTGGAAACGGTGGAATATTACAACCCTATAGGCGAGCATGTGGTGGCAGGGCAGGCGGAGTTTGATCGGGATGGTTCGACCTTGTTGATCACCCAAGGCAGCAACAAGGTGATCATCAATTGGGAGGATTTCTCGATCTCGGCGGGAGCGACCACCAAGTTCCTCCAGCCTTCATCCAGCGCCGCGGCGCTGAACCGGGTGGTGGGCAACAATCTTTCGCAAATCTACGGCAACCTCGAAGCCAACGGCACCGTCATCCTGATCAATCCCAACGGCTTGGTCATTGGACCCAGCGGCTTGATCAACGTCGGCACCTTCATCGGTTCGACTCTGAATGTGTCCGACCAACAATTTTTGGCGGGGGGCGATTTGAATTTCGTAGGCGATTCCACCGCCGCGATCCAGAATTTGGGAACCATCGACGCCTCGGGCGGTGGGGTCTTCCTTTTCGCGCAGAAGATCGATAACTCCGGACGGGTGTTTGCTGATCGAGGGGAAGTGGGTTTCGCTGCGGGCACCAACGTTCTACTTAAGGAATCAGGCGAGGACCGTGCTGCGGTGCTGGTCGGCGCGAGCAATAACGAGTTGTCCGGTGATGCGATCAAAAACAGCGGCGAAGTGAGGGCGGCGATGGTCACCATGCAGGCTGCCGGCTCGGTGTATTCGACCGCCGTGAACAACGAGGGCGTGATCCGCGCCACCGG
>CAZTYG010000465.1:0-1763 GCA_964617445.1 uncultured Blastochloridaceae bacterium | reverse complement strand
CGCTCGTGCAAGCGAATACGACGGATCGAGAAAAAGTCGGCAAAGGCCGCATCCGAGCAAAACAACAAAAGCCCCACCACGCATATCCAGCGCAATCCCCAACCCAATAACCGTGGCGCTGCGACAGGCAGAGCCGGGCAATCATGGCGGTTTTTTCTCATCTCGGCATTCATGGTTCGTGCAAATCGGACCAAGGCTTTAACAAATGTTCGCCCGGCAACCAAGCAGAAAGTGCGGGAACAGCTTGCGCTTCATTAGCGGTAATGACCATCTTGCTGTAAACATCCACCCAAATACCGTCAGATGTGAAACTTTCTTTCAAAAGTGTGTCGAAATAATCGCGAACCAGGGCATCCAGACGCGGCGATCCGACGTGTCCGGTCCGTGGCAGGCTGACCCATAGCCAGGGCCTGCCCGCCGCCCTGCCCTGCTTGAAATACACCAGCGACGGCCCGTAGCGACCGGGATCCTCGTCACCACAGGCCACGATGCCCGGCGGTCCACTCCGGTTGCCCCGGGGCTCGTCCCACCACGCCGCCGAATACGCGCACCACCCCAACACCCGTTGCGGAGCCCATTCCACAAAGCGGCTGGTGAAATGGGCTCCGCCGGAGAATCCGTAGAGCAGCAGCGGCAGATCGCGTCCATAGCCCTGACGAAGCGCCCTTACCAACAAATCTCCCGAACCTCTACTGGCGTAATAATACCCCCGCTCCCGCCCGCTCAGGTCGGTCGATTCCGACGCAAAGGAAAGCCCGGCCAGGGCGATCTGGTGCTGACGCGCAAACTCCTGCCATTCCGGCCTGCGGATCAGACCCTCCCCGTTGCCATTGGCACCCGGGCACAAGACCAGCACGGCGCGGGGGCTGGGCACACCCTTCCAAATATGGACCTCCGCACGGGTCATGTCCCGTGCCGGGCGCAGCAAAATCGTTTCCACCTCCGCCGAAGCGGCGACGGACAGGAACAGCAGCGTGCAAATGAGATGGCAGAGGCGGGTGATCATGGTTAACGGAACAAATTAAGATTCATTTTGACCACGGATGGCACCGATATCACGGATGCGGGAAATCATCAGAATCTGTATCCGTGCCATCCGTGATATCCGTGGTCGGATTGTCTTATCTCACTACCCGCTTCCATTGCAGCTTTGCGAATTTGAAATTGAGCAACAGGGCCAGTCTTATTCCTGTATGGGCCAGGTAACCGGTCATTTGGGCGACATGTGTCTCGTTGAATGATGTAACCACCTTGGGGTCGACCACCACCGATTCATCCACAATCAAATCCGGAATCAGTTTACCGATATGATGTCCTCTGTAACTGACATCGAAAGATCGTTGCTGTTCGATCTTGTGCCCTCGCTCCCGCAATTCGATCACCAGTGCATTTTCATACAGTTTCTCGTCAAGGCCCGGTTTCAATTCATTCAGAACAGTCATCGCCGCGCCGATGATAGCTTCACTGAGTCGCTCATGGATCAATTCACTCATACGTTTTGTTCATGCGTTTGGGTATTGGTGTAGTGCCAGATTTTTTTGACCACGGATGGCACGGATATCACGGATGTATAAAGTCATCAGAATCTGTATCCGTGTCATCCGTGCCATCCGTGGTTAAATTCTTCCTCCATGGTCACACATTTCTTTGCCTGCCCACGAAGTGCCAGGCCAGGAACAGGGAGACGATCACATGCACGGCAAGCACGGCCAGGGAGGCGTCGTAGGCGGCGATGGTGGTTTTGGTGGACTGCTTGACGATGT
>CAZTYG010000464.1:0-1765 GCA_964617445.1 uncultured Blastochloridaceae bacterium | reverse complement strand
GGGCCTTCCAGTAGGTCAGCACCACATCGTCGATCTGCTCCTGGTCCGCCGAGAGAACCGCATGGGTCGCGTGCTGGACTTCCAACGGCACGTCGGTGAGGGTGGTGGTCACCTTCAGCGCATCGGCCCCGCTCAAACGCACCACCGCCAGCGCCGAAGTCCCCGGCAAGGTGGCACTAGCCACAATGGTATCATTCGCAAGCATCCCGCAGAACATAAACCCGTCCCGCTGGTTGGGAATGCGGAAATGACGAGGGAACGAAAGGCATTCATTTCCACTCCCACCACCCCTCCAACCGCGAACCGAATTTAACTTCCCATCCATCAATCTATCATGATAGATTGATATCTTATGAAATCGGCGATTGCAAAGTCGGATGGGGCGCGGGAACTGGAGTCCCTGCTGGCCCGGCGGATTATGATTCTGGATGGGGCGATGGGAACGATGATCCAACGGCACAAACTGGGGGAGGCGGATTTCCGCGGGGACCGCTTTGCCCGCCATCCCAGGGATTTGCGCGGCAACAATGACCTGCTGGTGCTAACCCGGCCCGCCATCATTCAAGGCATTCACAAGGCCTATCTGCAGGCGGGTGCGGACATCATTGAGACCAACACGTTCAATGCCACCCGCATCGCCCAGGCCGATTATGGCATGGAGGAGCTGGTGCCGGAGATCAATCGGGTGGCGGCGCGGCTGGCCCGTGCGGCGGCGGACGAGGTGGAGGCCGCCGAACCCGGGCGACGGTGTTATGTGGCGGGGGCATTGGGCCCGACCAATCGCACCGCCAGCATGTCTCCCGATGTCAACAATCCGGCCTTTCGCGCGGTGACCTTCGACGAGCTTGTCGAAGCCTATTACGAACAGGCTACCGCGCTGGTGGAGGGCGGGGCGGACATTCTCCTGCCGGAAACCACTTTCGACACGCTCAACCTCAAGGCCGCCCTGTTCGCGCTGGAACGGCTTTTCGACGACCTCGGACGGCGGCTGCCGGTGATGGTGTCGATTACGATCACTGACAATTCCGGGCGCACATTGTCCGGGCAGACCATTGAGGCGGCGTGGATTTCCGTCGCCCACGCCCGGCCCCTGAGCGTTGGCATCAACTGCGCGCTCGGCGCCGACCAAATGCGGCCCTACATGGAGGCGCTGGCCCACGCGGCGGATTGTTACGTGAGCTGTTATCCCAACGCCGGCCTGCCCAATCCCCTGAGCGAAACCGGTTATGACGAAACTCCCGCGGACACCTCCGGGCACCTGCGGGAATTCGCCGAGTCCGGCTTTTTGAATATTGTAGGCGGCTGTTGCGGCACCACCCCGGAGCATATCCATGCGCTGGCGCAAGCTGTGCGCGGCCTGCCGCCGCGCAAAATTCCCGCGCCCGCCCTGGCCACTCGCCTGAGCGGTCTGGAGCCGTTGGAAATCGAGCCTCGGCCGGTGTCTTTCATTGTGGTCGGGGAGCGCACCAACGTCACCGGGTCACCCAAGTTTCGCAAGTTGATCGAGGACGGCGACTTCGATGCTGCGTTGTCCGTCGCCCGCCAGCAGGTCGAGAACGGTGCCAATATCATCGATGTGAATTTCGACGAGGGCATGTTGGACGGGGCGGCCTGCATGACCCGGTTCCTCCATCTCATCGCCTCGGAGCCGGACATCGCGCGGGTGCCGGTGATGATCGACAGCAGCAAATGGTCGGTGATTGAGGCCGGCCTCAAATGCCTTCAGGGCAAGGGCATCGTTAACTCCATCAGTCTCAAGGAGGGG
>CAZTYG010000463.1:0-1766 GCA_964617445.1 uncultured Blastochloridaceae bacterium | reverse complement strand
CGGCGTTCTCTTCGACAGGGTCGCGGTTGTCCCGGCCTTCCGCCAGAAAAGCCTGCCATTCGGGGAGCCTGGACGCGAGCAGTTCGGCCGAGAGGAGGACGGCATCCAGATCGCCAAGTTTTTCCGGCGCGGCATCGGCGATTTCAGGGCGGTAGGCGTCGAGACGCAGGCGGAGGGCGGTGGCCTGAACGCCGAAGCGGACCTGATCGAGGCTGTCATAGGCGCAGTTGGCAATGGTTGCGAACCGTTTGAGAGCCGCGTCAAGTCCCCTGGAGATGTTGTCCAATGAACCAGATGAGACCAGAGTACCGAGGTCTTCGCGCAAATCGCCGTGGATAGCTTCGAGGTCCGATCTGTCGGGCGGTGCAATCCGGGCGAGCCGGAGTTGTCCTTCATTTTCGGAAACGGGTGATGCAACTGCCCTCTCCGGAAGTTCCGGCTGTTTGCCCCCCATAAGGCCCAGTTCCGTAACCGGCACTTCCATATATCGTTGTCACTGTTTCTGTTGTCGCGTCCGGCTCCAGCCAGTGTTCCCGATACTCGAGACCTTCCGGTAAAATGACTCCTCTATCACCAATCATGGAGCCCAATTGCTCTTGTGAGAGTGACCCTGTTTTCGAGAGGTCTGTAAAATGAGGAAAGCCAGCTTTCCGTTCGTTTGATTCGAAAATTGTTCTGACGTCAGCTCCCTCCATTTCGGCGCGCATCAAGTTTTCATTCTCACCTGTCCCAATTCGTCCGACTCCAAGTCTGCAATACTCCTCGACTGCGCGGTTCAGTCGCGCCGACCGGAGTGACGCGGCTTTCAGGCGTGAACTGGAAAGATTGGCAAACCGGAGGTCGGAGGATTGAAGGTTGGACCGGGAGAGGTTTGTTTTCGAAAGATTGGTCAATTGTAAGTTGGCGTTTTGCAGATTCACGCCTTCAAGTTGGACCTCGCCCTCTTCGTCGATGCGACCTCTCCGTTGGAACGCTGCAAAGATGTCTGCACCCTCCAGGTCCGGCACGAAATCATCCCGGTTGCCGCCGCGCGTTCCAGGCCTCCACCCCTTCAAGAAGCCATTCGATGTGCTGGTTTGCCATGCGTCCTTACCCGGTCAGTGGCTGGCCGGTTCAAGGCCTTGTTCGAAAGGTAGCCACAGGACCGTGTCTGGGGAAGCGGAAGCGTTGTGCATGTCATGGTTGCCGACGCCAACCACCTTGCCGTCGGCCCGGCTCCTCCTGTTCCAGCCTCCCGAAGTTCGGGGCGACGGGGGCGAGGTCCGGGCGCGCTTCCAGCCATTCCCCCCATCGGGCTGAGTCGCCCGCGAGGCCATCTTCCGGGGCCTCATCCGGGTGGCGCCCCGCCCCGGAGGGTGGGGCGCCGTGGGGTCAGAGGATGAAGTCCGCCGCGCGGTAGGCGGCGGCCACGCTGCCGTCCTCGATCAGGAGCTGGAGTTCGAAGACAGCATCGGCGTCGAGGTTGCAGCGCACGAGGGTGTTGGCTCCGGAATTGACGCAGGAGACCCGTCCCACGCCGGTTCCGCCGAAGATCAGCACGCCGGCATAGATGTCGGCGAAGTCGATCCGGTCGCCCGCGGCCGCGCCGGCGCCCTGGAAGGCCGTCGCGCCGTCGCCCGCGCGGATCCGGTCGAGGACCGCACCGCCGCTCGATTCCGCCGCGAGGTTGAAATCGAACACGTCATTGCCAAGCCCGCCGATCAGGATGTCGATACCGAGGCCGCCGCGCAGCACGTCGTCGCCACCGCCGCCGCGCAGGGTGTTCG
>CAZTYG010000462.1:0-1771 GCA_964617445.1 uncultured Blastochloridaceae bacterium | reverse complement strand
GGGTGGCGTCGAAGATGACGCGGTGGCCGCGTTCGCGCATGGCGGCGAGGGAGCGCATATCAACGACGAGGTTGTGGTAACCGAAGGTGGTGCCGCGTTCGCAAAGCCAGTAATTTTTGCATCCGGCGGTGATGAGTTTGCGGGCGATGGGGTCGGTGTCTTCGGGGGCGAGGAACTGGCCTTTTTTGACGTTGACGGGCAGGCCCGTGGCGGCGGCGGCGAGAATGAGGTCGGTTTGGCGGCAGAGAAAGGCAGGAATCTGGATGGCATCGACGAAGCGGGCGGCGGCGGCGGCGTCGTCGGGGCTGTGAACGTCGGTGAGAACGCGGACCCCGGCCTTGTCGCCGACGCGGCGGAGTATTTCCAAGCCCTTGTGCAGGCCGGGGCCGCGGGGAGATTGGAGGGAGGTGCGGTTGGCCTTGTCGTAGGAGGCCTTGAAGTAGTAGTCCCAGCCGAGTTCGGTGGCGAGGCGCTTGACGCGGCGGGCGATTTTGAGGGCGGCGGCGGGGGATTCGAGGACGCAGGGGCCGCAGATGAGGGTGAAGGGCGTGCGGCGGGCGCGGCGCGGGCGGGGATCAGTGCTGGCTGGCGGTGTTGCTGTCATGGCGGACGAGGGCGGCCTGGATGAAGCCGCGGAAGAGCGGGTGGGGCTTGCCGGGCTTGGATTGAAATTCGGGGTGGAACTGACAGGCGACGAACCATGGGTGGTCGGCGACCTCGACGATCTCGACCAACCCGCGTCCGGGGAACTCGCCGGAGACGCGCAGGCCGGCCTGTTCCATTTGTTGGCGGTAGTCGCTGTTGAATTCGTAGCGGTGGCGGTGGCGTTCGCTGACGAGGTCCGTTCCGTAGGCCTCGTGGGCGCGGGTGCCGGGGGTGACGGCGCAGGGGCTGGCACCGAGGCGCATGGTACCACCCTTGGTGGTGATCTGGTGTTGTTCGTCGAGCAGGGAGATGACGGGGTGGGGGGTCTCGCCGACAAATTCGGTGCTGTGGGCGTCTTTGAGGTTGAGGACGTTGCGGGCGAATTCGATGACGGCGATCTGCATGCCGAGGCACAGACCATAGTAGGGGGTGTGGGATTCGCGGGCGAAACGGGCGGCTTGGATTTTGCCCTCAATGCCGCGGGAACCGAAGCCGCCGGGGACAAGGATGCCATCCATGCCGGCGAGGAATTTTTCGGCACCCTCGGCCTCGATATCTTCGGCGTCGATGCGGTGGACGTGGATGCCGGTGTCGAGGTCGGCACCGGCGTGGGTAAGGGCTTCGTAGATGCTTTTGTAGGCGTCCTGGTGCTCGATGTATTTGCCGACGACGGCGATGTTGACCTGATGGGATGTGGCGATGATGCGGTTGACCATGGTCTGCCAGTCGCGCATGTCGGCGGGCGGCAGGTCGAGATGGAGGTATTTGCAGACGAGGTCGTCCATTTTCTCGCGCTGGAGCATGAGGGGGACTTCGTAGATGGTGTAGGCGACGTCCTGTTCCTCGATGACGGCGTTGACCGGGACGTTGCAGAACATGGAGAGCTTGTGGCGCAGCTCCTTATCAGTGGGGTGTTCGGTGCGGCAGACCAGAATCTGGGGCTGGATGCCGATCTCGCGGAGTTTGGCGACGCTCTGCTGGGTGGGTTTGGATTTGAGTTCGGAGGCGGCTTTGATGTAGGGGAGCAGGGTGACGTGGAGGAAAAGGACGTTTTCGGGTCCGGCCTCCAGGCCGAACTGGCGCAGGGCTTCGAGGAAGGGCAGGCCCTCGATGTCGCCGGTGGTGC
>CAZTYG010000461.1:0-1813 GCA_964617445.1 uncultured Blastochloridaceae bacterium | reverse complement strand
GCATCGACTGGGGACGGCGGAGGTGGAGAGCGCACTGGTGAGCCATCCGGCGGTGGCCGAGGCGGCGGCGGTGGGACGTCCCGATGAGATCAAGGGCCAGGGAATCGTGGCGTTTGTAACGCTCAAAGCGGGGGGGACGCCATCGCCCGCGCTGGCGCAGGAGTTGCGGGCGCATGTGGCCAAAGAGATCGGCGCCATCGCGCGGCCGGATGTGATTCGTTTCGCCGAGGGGCTGCCAAAGACACGCAGCGGCAAGATCATGCGGCGGGTGCTCAAGGAAATCGCCGGGGGTGGCGAGGTGAAGGGGGACATCACCACGCTGGAGGATTTTTCAGTGGTGGCCGCGCTCAAGCAGGGGGAGGAGTAAGCAGAGCATGGCCGGGGAATTCGAGCCCTTCGCGGTGAAGATGCGGGCCGACGGCCAGAGCGGGGCGGCCATTGCCGCGTTCGAATCCAATTATCGCCAGTTGTGTGCAGAACACAGCGGAATGATCGCGGAGTCGGACATCCGTCCGGTGGGGGACCTGCCGCGTTATGATTCTCTGCCGGACGCTGGCGACGGAACGAAGTTGATGGCACACACCGTGGTCATTAAACTCAACGGGGGACTGGGCACGAGCATGGGTCTGGACCGGGCCAAGTCGCTGATTGCGGTGAAAGACGGACGCAATTTTCTGGACCTGTTTCTGGGCCAGGTCGATCTGCTGGAGAAGGCGGAAGGGGTGCGACCGGCGGTGGTGTTGATGAACAGCTTCAGCACCGACGCCGATACCCGCGCGCATCTGGCGCGGACGGGGTATGGCGCGGGTCCGCGCGCGCCCCGGCATATGGTGCAGTCGCGTGTGCCGAAAGTCGATGTGGCGACGCGGGCACCCGCCTTGTGGCCCGCCGACCCGGAGCTGGAGTGGTGCCCGGCGGGACACGGGGATATTTATCCGACAATGCTGGGGAGTGGAGTGTTGGAGGAGCTGCTGGCCGCCGGGGTGCGCTATGCTTTTGTCTCCAATTCCGATAATCTTGGAGCGTCGCTGGACACGGGAATTCTGGGGTGGTTCGACAGCAGTGGGGCGCCGTTCTTGATGGAGGTGGCGGAGCGCACGGCCGCCGACCGCAAGGGGGGGCATCTGGCGCGACAGGCATCGGACGGTCGGCTGGTCCTGCGGGAGTCCGCGCAGTGTCCGGAGGAGGACGTGGAGGCGTTCCAGGACACTGGGCGGCACCGGTATTTCAACACTAACAACCTGTGGCTGCGGCTGGAGGCGGTTCGCGACGCGCTGCGCTACAACAACGGCGCGTTGCCGTTGCCGATGATCCGCAATTCCAAGACGGTGGACCCGCGGGACCCGTCGAGTCCGGCGGTATATCAACTGGAGTCGGCAATGGGGGCGGCGATCGGGATGCTCGAAGACGCGCGGGCGCTGGTGGTGCCGCGCAGCCGCTTCGCCCCGGTGAAAACCACGGCCGATCTTTTGGCGCTGCGTTCCGACGCCTATGTGGTGGAAGGCGACGGCGTGGTGCGGTTGGCATCGGAGCGGCAGGGCCGTCCGGTGGTGGTGAAGTTGGCGGACCGGTATTTCAAAAAGCTGGCGGATTATGAACGACGCATTCCACCGGGAGCGGAGCCCTCGCTGTTGGCCTGCGACGAGTTGGAAATCCAGGGCGATGGCGCACCGGAGCCGGGGGCACGGTTGGAGGGACGGGTGGTGATCAGGGGAATCATTTCCATGGGCTGATTCATCCCAAAACAAAGCGGCGTCGCCGCTTTGGCAACGCCCGGAGGGCGGGGGTTGGAGGATCATGCTACGGGGATGAC
>CAZTYG010000460.1:0-1813 GCA_964617445.1 uncultured Blastochloridaceae bacterium | reverse complement strand
ACCGAACGACGGACCACCTGGGCTCGACGCGCCTGGTGACGGACGCGGCCGGGGCCGTGCGGCAGCGCCGGGACTACTTCCCGTTCGGCGAGGAGATCGAGGATACGCTGTCGGGCCGAAGCTCGGTGGAGGACGGCGGGGTTGGGACTTACAACGCGAGCTTGAGCTTGCGGCAGCAGTTCACCGGCCAGCAGCGGGATGCGGAGACGGGGCTGGATTACTTTTGGGCGCGGAATCTGGTAGCAGCCGCTGGTCGGTTTAATTCGGTTGACCCTTGGAATGCTGATGCCACGCGCGCACATCCACAATCCTGGAATGGCTACGCCTATGTTCGAGGCCGAGCCATGATCGCGACTGATCCGACGGGGATGTTTCAGATGATTACTGAACCTGACCCGCCGCGGACCACACCTCCTCCGTTCAATTTTCCGCATAACATTTTTGTTCACCCGCCGACGGAAGAACAGTTATGCATAATGAATCCGGACGACCATCTCTGCCCTGGGAGCGTGAGGTGGGTACAAAATCTCACCTGCACGAACGGGGTGTGTACGCCGGCTCCGCCAGGGCCCGCTAGTACTCCGCCCGGCATGCATGACGGAATAAGGACCGAAGACTTGAACCCAGATGCCCCAACGGGCGCCTCCGATGAAGATCGCGAGCTGTGGTTTGGCAGCTTTACCCCGACCGATCTTTTCGCCGGCCTTAATTCTGATACGATCCCATCTTTATTCGGCTCCGCCTTTCTTCCTGTATTTGGGTTTGCTCCCCTTGCTGGATTTGGCATTGATGCCACCGGGATCATTTCTACTGCTGGCTTTGGATGCCTGGGTATAGGGGCAGGGGTTGGCACTCTTGGTGCAAATGCGGGCATTCTGCCATTTGATACCGAAACGGCTCAAGGCCGTCCGACGCAAGGCGCCTACGAGGGAGTGGGCTTTTCAGCGGGAGTTCAGTTTACGCCAAACGTTGGGGTCCAAGTGTTTCGAGGGGTGGGATCGCCCGAAACGCTTGCTGCGGGGCCGTCCGGCGGTACACCAGGTGTCAATCTTAGTTTCGGATATTCACTTTGTGGGTCGTGGTGATTATGAAGATGGTCATTATAACAACAGGACTACTGCTGATGTTGAGTGGAGGACTCGGCTGGGCGATCTTGCTTCTTGTGGCCCCGAAACAATACCGGGACTGGGAAAGGGATTTTCGCGGAGTCGAAATCCGGTCGTCGGATGCCAGCTTGCGAGGCACGGGGATTGGGGTGCTGATTCTAATGAGTTTTGGTGCGGCCATAATCTTCCGATCAATCGTTCCAGATGTCGGGCTTAGCAGTAGGAGTTGGCTCACCATCATTCCTATCGCCTGTGCAGGTGGCGGGATCGCCATCTCGACTATCGCTGTAGCAATCCAGGTTACTACTGGATCACCAGAGAACTTCTTTGGCATCCCGGGAATCCCGGCGGAATTACTTCGCGAGCGTTTCGGCGCTAGGCTCTTACTGGGTGGCGCATTTGCTATGATGTCAGGATTTTTGCTGTGGTCTGTCGTGACTCTACTCTTAAGGGCAGGTTGACCCGAGAGGAGCAACCGCGAGGAGCAACCGGGACAGGCTCAAGTTTTGTTCTGATCCGCCCTACCTGGCTGATTCCACAATGGTTATGTCTCGCGGGGAAAAGAGGGACGGAGCGAGCGCCGGGATAAACCGGCAGCGACAACGGCAACCTGCTGGGCCAGACGGTCCGGGCGCCGGACGACGGCTCGGGGTCGCCGTGGGAGGTGGTGCAGGCTTATACTTATGATCCGGTGAACCGCTTGGCCT
>CAZTYG010000459.1:0-1818 GCA_964617445.1 uncultured Blastochloridaceae bacterium | reverse complement strand
GCCGCCGCCGACGTCCAGAAAGTTGGCCGGTTCGCCGACGTGGTGTTTGATGATGTCCATGGTGGCCATGGCCAGTCCGGCGCCGTTGACCATGCAGCCGATGTTGCCGTCGAGGCCGATGTAGTTGAGTCCGACCTTGGAGGCACGCACCTCGCGCGGGTCCTCCTCGCTCTCGTCGCGCAACGCCATGATGTGCTCTTGGCGGAACAGGGCGTTGTCGTCGAAACCCAGCTTGGCGTCCAGCGCCATGACTTCGTCGCCTTTGGTCAGCACCAGTGGATTGATCTCCACCTGGGAGCAGTCCAATTGCATGAACATTTTGTAGGTGGCGTGGAACAGGCGGCTCGAATCACGCATCTGATCGGAGGTGAAGCCGAGGATTTTGGAGAGCTTGCGCGCTTGGTAGGGTTGGAGACCGAGGGCGGGATTGACGTGGATGCGGACAATCTCTTCGGGATGTTTTTCGGCGACTTCCTCGATATCCACCCCCCCATGACGGCTGGCAACGATCACCGGCCCGGCTGTGGTGCGGTCCATGAGGATGGCGAAGTAGAATTCGTGGGCGATTTCGACCGATTCTGCGACGAAGACCTGATTGACGACCTTGCCATCCTGGCCGGTCTGGTGGGTCACCAGTGTCTGGCCGAGCATCTGTTCGGCGAAGTCGCGGACTTGGGTGGCGGTTTTGCAGAGTTTCACCCCGCCTTGCAGGCCGCTGGTGAAGGTTCCTTTGCCGCGACCACCGGCGTGGATTTGGGCTTTGATCACCAGCCGGTTGCCCAAAGGGCGCGCCAGCTCCTCGGCTTCTTCGGGGGTGCGGGCGACACCACCCTTGGGCGTCGAAACGCCGAATTCTCTCATCAAATCGTGGGCTTGGTATTCGTGGATATTCATGGCGCGGAAGGGCAACAAAGTCCCAGATGGCATCGAACCCGTCAAATGATTTCCGGTTCCGGCTTGGCGTGATCATCAACACCCGGCACATTGGCGACATGCGCGAACTGCACATCGACTGCGTATCGGGGATCAGCGGCGACATGTTTCTCGCCGCGATGATCGATCTGGGGCTGAAGCCCGGGGACCTCCGGCACGATCTGGCCCTGCTCGGTCTTCCCGACCCCTATGAAATCAAGGTTGCCCGCGGACAACGCTGCGCCATCGCCGGGGTTCATGTCCAAGTGCATGTTCCCGCGCACCACGCGCACGATCATGGCCACGACCACGGCCATCATCATCACGGCCATGGCGGTCATTCCCACAGCCATGACCATCACGGACGTTCGTTCACCGCCATCCGCGATATGATCGAATCCAGCGCTCTGCACGGTACGGTGAAGCAGCGCGCGGTCGCGGTCTTTCGCAGGATCGGCGAAGCCGAGGCCGCCATTCATGGCAAAACGATCGAACAAATTCATTTTCACGAGGTCGGCGCGGTCGATTCCATCGTCGATATCGTCGGTGCCTGCATCGCTATGGAGCGTATGGGCATTGACCGGGTCACTGCCAGTCCGCCGGTGGATGGTACCGGCACCATTCATTGTGCACACGGTACCTATCCGGTTCCGGCCCCCGCCACTCTGGCCATTCTCCGGGGTATTCCGCTCACCCAGATCGATGTGCCTCACGAATTAATCACTCCAACAGGCGCCGCCCTGCTGGCCGAATTCGCGTCGGCTTTTCATCCGCTGCGGAATTTCGCTGTTGATAAAATCGGCTACGGTCTTGGGACCCGGGATTTTCCGGATCGGGCCAATGTGCTGCGACTCGTTATGGGCCGATCGGTTGGCGAGGTGGCGGGTATGGCGGGGGCGGAGCAGG
>CAZTYG010000458.1:0-1821 GCA_964617445.1 uncultured Blastochloridaceae bacterium | reverse complement strand
ACATCTGGGAACCCCCTGGGGGTGAGCAGTTACGAACCGGGAGGTTCGCGGCCTTGAGCGTCAGGTTGAGGAGGGCGATCGTCGGTCCCGAGTATTCAATTTTGCCAAATTTGCCCAGATCACCTGACGGATCATCAGGGTCAGTACTCGCAAGAGTGAAACCCGACGTGCTCCCACCACGTGCCTCGATCTTTCCCAGGTCAATTGCCAAGGAAGTATTGGGGATTTCCCCAACGAAGACCTTGAATTTGGCGATATCGTTCGGCTGCGGTTGGCCCGTGAAAGCTGTCGGATTGTCGACACTTTCACCGGTGTACAGAAGACCGAGAAACTCGACCGCAACGCCGCCGCCGGTGGCGGTGACGTTGAATTGCGTGCCAACGGTGGTTAGAACACACGCCGTAGTATCGCTTCCAGCTTCGTTCGTATCCAGGTTTGTCGTGCCGCCGCCGTCAGCATTGCAGGCGAAGGCCGCCTCGGCCTGTTGCGTGCCGAGGCTAAGCGCCAGCACCGCGCCGAGCGCCGCTGCGCCCGCCCAACGTCCCATATGACTCACCATCCTCATGTCGTCCTCCTCATCTTGCGGCCGTTTCGGCCGGCTGTGGTCCCTGACTGCTGCGTGCGCCCCATCCCGCCTTGATGCTGCGCCGTACTGCTGCGTCTTTCAATGCCGCGCCCGACCCGGCAACCCATCACTGGGCCCGCCATTCGGATCGACCCAGTAGGAAGCCCGCACCAACACAAACACGTGCGCAAGGGTGCAAATTCTCCCCCCCAAGGCCCCCGTTTGTGGATGGGCCGGCCCGCCCCGGCGGCCGCTCGCCGCCGATTAAAGAAAGAACGGCCGCTCGCCGCCGATCATAAAAAAGAAGCCCGCGGGGGCGCGGCGGGGGGGCCCAAAAGGGGGTAACCGGCGGGCGCGGCAGGTGCCGAACATTTGTGCAGAATTTGGCGAAAAATTGCTTGCCTCTCGGCCGCGTCCGTGAGACGATTTTGGTTGAATTAAGGCGTGCGACGATGTTTGCGGTTAAAAGCGCGGCTTGAAAGTGCGAGTGCGGTTAAACGGTAAGGTTAAACGTTAAGAATGCGGGTTAGACGTGCGCGTGCGGCAACGCAAGCGCACGGGCGTCGGTCGGTCCCTCAGGCTTTGACGGCAAGGGGAACGGGCGGCGCGGCCACCAGCGGACGGCGGGACATCCTCCGGTCCAAACCTGGACCACCCTCCCCAAGGCGCGCAAACACCGCGGGCCGCCGGGGAGCGACGACGGAAAATCCCACCCCCACCGGCGGCCCGGCCCGCTCAGGCCCGCGGCTCGCCGCGCCAGCGTTTCCGCGCCAGAGCCGCGGTGCGCAAGCGGATCGAGGAGCGGTGCGTCGCGGATGGATGAGAGGTGCGTGGCGTAGCGGATCGAATAGCGTAGCGGATCGAGTAGCGTAGCGTAGCGGAGCCGTGCGGGACCAGCCGGGATCGCGCGGGACGACAAGCAGACGACAAGCAACGGTGGGATCAACAGGCAACACCACCAGGACACATCAACAAGGGCCCCAGGATCACTGGCCGCAACGAACAAAGGCCACGGATCAAAGGCCACAAACACGGCCCGCCCCAACGGCAGCCGTGAGGAGGTTGGGAAGATGACATACAAAATAGACACAATCCTGCAGCGTGGACGCATCGCCGGCATCGCCCTCGCCGCCGCCGGCGCCATGCTGGCCCTCACCCCCGACGAAGCCCGGGCGGTGTCCACGGCGGACTTCACGGACAGCACGCTGTGGACGTTGGTAGCGGGAACGGCCACGTCCAACGCTCCCGTCGGTGTG
>CAZTYG010000457.1:0-1830 GCA_964617445.1 uncultured Blastochloridaceae bacterium | reverse complement strand
GTCGCAGGTGTGCTGGCGGAATACGGCAGCGACATGCCGAGTGCTTCAATCGCGCTGGCCATGGTGTTGGCGGTATACATTCCGCCGCAGGAGCCGGGCCCGGGAATGGCGCAGGTCTCGACCCGGCGCAGCCCCTCGTCATCAAGCCGGTGATTGGCGTGGGCGCCGACCGCCTCGAAGACCGAGACGATGTCCACGCTCTTGCCATCCAGGCAGCCGGGAAGAATGGTGCCGCCATAAACGAAGACCGCGGGGCGGTTGAGTCGGGCCATGGCGATGAGACAGCCCGGCATGTTCTTGTCGCAACCACCAATGCCGACCAGACCGTCGAGGTTTTCACAGCCCATGACCGTCTCGATGGAATCGGCGATGACCTCGCGTGAAACCAGGGAATACTTCATGCCCTCGGTGCCCATCGAGATGCCGTCGGAAACGGTGATGGTGTTGAAAATGATGGACTTGCCCCCGGCTTCGTCTGCTCCGGCGGCGGCCTCGACGGCCAACTTGTCGATGTGCATGTTGCACGGCGTGACCATGCTCCAAGTGGAAGCGATGCCGACCTGAGATTTGGCGAAGTCCTCCGGACGAAAACCGACCGGGTAGAGCATGGCGCGGCTGGGCGCGCGTTCGGGACCGTCCACCATCACGGCGGAATACTGGCGGTGGGCGGAAACCTTGGACTTCTTGTTCTTGGCGGGCATCGGGATATTCCAGCGAAAAGTATGCTCACACGCAAGCCGTTCCCATGAGAAGACGCATCCGCTGCGGAAGCTCTGTTTCCTGGAGGGCGAGACGCCGTCGAGCCAAAATGCAGCTTACGAGCATAAGCTGCCGGTTTCATAGCTTGCGCGGCTCCCATCTGGAGGGCCTTCGGCTCCGCCCGAAAATTCTTTGAAGTGATCACGTGAATGGTTCAGAGAATTTCCCTGAGTCATTCACGTGAATGACTCAGGGAGTTTTTCCGTTGGGGGAGAGCCATGCGGCAAAAGAGGCGCGGGCCCGGGCAGTGTAGGCGGCGTAGCGGGCGTCTTTGCTGCTGGGACGGTCGTGGAGTTCGGGCATGAGGCCGAAGTTGGCCTTCATGGGCTGGAAGTGGGCGGGGTCGGCATGGGTGACGTAATGACAGAGGGCGCCGAGCATGGTGTCGGGCGGGGGGGCATCGGGTTCCGTTCCGCGCAGGCGGCGGACGGCGTTGCGTCCGGCGAGCCACCCGGAGGCGGCGTTGCCGAGATAACCCTCGATCCCGGTGATCTGCCCGGCGAAAAATAGGCCGGAACGCGTGCGCAGTTCCATGCCGGGGGTCAGGAGGGCGGGAGCGTTGAGAAAGGTGTTGCGGTGCATTTGACCGAGACGGACGAATTCGGCGTTTTGCAATCCGGGGATGAGGCGCAGGACTTGCTCTTGCTCGCCCCATTTGAGGTTGGTCTGAAAGCCCACCATATTATATAGGGAGCCGGCGGCGTTGTCCTGGCGGAGCTGGACGGCGGCGTGGGGTCGGCGCCCGGTGCGGGGATCGTCGAGGCCGACCGGGCGCATGGGACCGAAAGCAAGGGCGTCGCGTCCGCGGGCGGCGAGGACTTCCACGGGCATGCAGCCCTCGAAGTAACTGGCCTGCTCTTTTTCGAAATCTTTGAGGGGAATGCGTTCGGCGGCAAGGAGGGCATCGATGAACCGGTTGTATTCCTCGCGATTGAGAGGGCAGTTAAGATAGTCACCTTCGGCACGGTCGTCGTAGCGGGAGGCGCGAAAGGCGATGGAGAGGTCGATGGATTCCGCGTCAACAACGGGGGCGAGGGCGTCGTAGAAGTAGAGGTATTCGGAGCCGGTAAG
>CAZTYG010000456.1:0-1841 GCA_964617445.1 uncultured Blastochloridaceae bacterium | reverse complement strand
CTTCCTGCCGGGCCGCCCACAAATGCAGCTCGCGCATCCGGCTGTTGCCCCGCTTGTCCAGCAGCTCCATCGACGACCTTGTATATTCGCTGTCGGAATCCTGCCGGTCTTTCTGCGCGCGCATGATCTCCAAACCCGTGGGCGACCCGCCTTCCACCGCCCCCGCGTCCGCCGGCGGTTCCTGTGCCGAAAGCCCATGGGCCCACAAGGCGAACACGAGAAGCATGGGAGGAGGTGTTTTCATCGGCATCCGGCTTTTAAAAGCTGTAAACCACCGAACTGTAAATCCGGTCGTTGCGTGCCCAGCCACCGAAGAAGGTGTTGTCCGCCCCCCACAAAAAATCCGCTCCCACCACGCACTCCAGACGGTCGAAAAACTTCTTCGAAACCGAGACTCCCACCGCGTAATCATCATCGTTGAAATTGTAGGCACCGCTGGTTTCGACGATCCAATCCTGCGGAAATTCAAAAAGAAATCGGCCCAGCAGAGAATTGGTGAATCCGCGATCCACTCCCGTGGAAAAGAATCCACCCGCGCCGCTGCGGCTGCGGGTGACCTGCTCCCCGGCGTATTCAAGGACGAAGGTGGCCCGCTCCAAACACTCGGGGCGATGCTGGTTCCAATGATAATTGAAGCCGAAGATGTAACTCACATAACTGTCGTCCTCCTCCCGCTCCACGGTGTGGTGATAGGCTGCCTCGCCGTGGAACACAAAATCCTCCCAGGTGGTCGATACCGATCCCCCCGCCAGGTGGAACTCCGGATAAACGCGCGTCAATTCCACCGCCATGCCCGGACCCGGATCGGCCCGCAGCACCCCGGCGGGATGAAAGCCGCGGTAATAGACCGCGGAAAAATCCCAACCCCTCACCAGAGAACTGCTGGAAAGCTGCAGCCCGGCCTGAAATTGGTCCTCGAAATGGGAGGGCAATTCGCGCCCGTTGTAGATGACCGGCGGCTCGAATCCCAACATCTGGGTCAGGGCCCGCCGGAACGGCGCGTCATCCCGGAACCACCGGTCCTCCGAACGCGCGATGCGCGCCGGTGAAAACCACGGCACAAACACCGCCTCCATCGACACCCATTCTCCGGCATACCCCAATGCCACCGACGGCACCCCCATCTTATAGGCATCCGGGACGATCATCGAGTCGCGCGGATTGATCACATCGGTCGGACGAAAGGCGTCGGCCACACCCCAGGAATAAATCTGTTTGCCCACCGCCAACGACCACCCCGAAACGCCTGCCTCCACATATGCCTCCTGAAATGTGAACATGGGGCGTTGGTCGTTCTGCTCCAGAAATTCAAAGCGGGTGTCCACCAGATTACCGGAGTGATACTGGATGCGCGGTTTGAGCACGTAGAGAATCGGGTCGCCGATACGGCCGGTGACATCCACGTCCAGAATGGTCTCCCAATGGTTGTTGCGGCGCGAACGGTTGGCGGACCCATGGGTGTATTGCTCAAATCCGGCGCTGACCTTGCCCGTCACCGAGGGCGCGGGGAAAAGCACCGGTTCGTCGAGTTTGGTGGAATCCGTTTGCGGGGAGGTCGGGGCTGCGGGGATGGGTTCCTTTGCGCCCGCAGGGAAAACGCAGGCGGACAAGACCGCCAACAGTAAGGTTGCTTGAAAACGACGCATAACGGGAGTCGTCGTTGATACTCCCGACCGGCCACACGGGCAAGTAGGAAGTGGAAGCGATGACGTCCGCTTGTGCGGTGATCATCGCCGCCGTGCTCACGGCGTGAAATCAGCGGCCCCAGCGGAATCAGAAATGCTCTACGCCCGTTGATCGCTTCGCCTGTGAAATGGCGAAAGCGGTGCTCGCAGCAGCCC
>CAZTYG010000455.1:796-1843 GCA_964617445.1 uncultured Blastochloridaceae bacterium | reverse complement strand
AGGCGGGGATTCCGAATGGGTGGGCGGGACTCCGTGCCCGCCGGAAGACAGCTTGCCACGTGAATCTTGTCGCGGGAGGGAAGCTCACCCTTCATGCCAGGTCCCGGCGGGTGCGGAGCCCCGCCCTCCCCGCCGGAGGCGGGGATTCCGAATGGGTGGGCGGGACTCCGTGCCCGCCGGAAGACAGCTTGCCACGTGAATCTTGTCGCGGGAGGGAAGCTCACCCATCCCCTACAAAACGTCATCCATGGCCCGGCGCAAAGCGGTGGCCATTTCTTCTATCTGCACTTGGGTGGTGCAGTAGGGCGGCATGAGCAGGAGGATGTCGCCGACCGGACGGGTGAGCAGGCCGTGTTGGCGCGCGCGGGAGCAGATTGCCGCACCGAGCCGCCGCACGGGGTCGAACGGTGTACGGGTGGCAAAGTCTTCCACGAGTTCGACGGCGAGAATCGTGCCCTCGCGACGGACATCGCCTACATTTTGGTGGCTCCAGAAAGACTGTCCGAGTGTTCCCAGCACCGCACCGAGTTGTTCACGGCGGTTGCGGTTGTGGACTGCTTCGAGCAGGTCCAGACTGGCATCGGCGGCGGCGCAACCGGTTTGGTTGCCGGTGTAGCTGTGGCCATGGAAGAAAGTGCGGTCATACGTGCCGCCGAAACCCTGGAACAACTCCTCGGTGGCGAACGTGGCGGCGAAAGGAATGGTGCCGCCGCTGAGTCCTTTGGCGGTGGCGACAAGGTCAGGAATGACCGGGTCCGATTCCTTTTGAAAAGCGAAAAACGGGCCGGTACGCCCACAACCCGTCATCACTTCGTCGAGAATCAATTTGGCCCCGGTGGCGCGGGCAGCGGCGGATGCTTTTGCGAGATATCCCTGCGGATGCATCAGGAATCCGGCGGCACCCTGCACGCGGGGCTCGATCACGAGTGCGGCGGTGTCCGGTCCGAGCGCTTCCGCAGTCAGGTCCACGCACTGCCAGCGGCACTTTCGATACGTCCTTGCGTCGGCTTTTTCCGGTTTGGCCTCGTTGTAGGGGCATCGATAACA
>CAZTYG010000455.1:0-786 GCA_964617445.1 uncultured Blastochloridaceae bacterium | reverse complement strand
GGCGGCATGACTTCGCGGGCCGGAAATAGAATGTCGCGATACGGCCGGTGAAAAAGCGGGCTGTGGCCCAGGCTCATCGCACCGATGGTATCGCCATGATAGGCCGATCCCAGTGAGACAAACACCCGGCGCTCCGGCGCGCCGTTTTGTTGGAAGTATTGATAAACGATTTTGAGCGCGGCTTCCATGGCGGTGGAACCGTCGTCGGAAAAGAACAGGCGTTGGAGCGGATCGCCGGCGATATTTGCCAACCGTGCGGCGAGGGCAGGCGCGCGGTCGTGAGTGATTCCAAGAAAGGAGCTGTGGGCAATGCGGTCGAGTTGGGCGGAGATGGCGGAATTGAGCTCGGGTCGGGCGTGGCCGTGGAGGTTGGTCCAAATCGAAGAATTGCCATCGAGGTAACGGTTACCGCGAGTGTCGAACAATTCGCTGCCGCTACCGCGGGTGATGACCACCGGTTCGAATGCGAGGTCGAGCCACGGGTCGTTGGGGGTGAAAGGGTGCCAGAGGTGGCTGCGATCGAGCGTGGCGGGGTCGGGCTGACCGATGCGGGCGGTTCCACCGGAAGAATCGGACAGGCTCATGCTTGTATGGCCTTCAAGGCGGCGGCGAGTTTTTGCAGGTCCTGTTCCTTGTGTCCACTGTTGAGGCTGACACGCAGGATCGACTCCCCACGTGAAACGGTGGGGTAACGGATGGCGGGGACATGGAACCCGGCGTCGAGCAGTTTGATGGAAAATTCCACGGCCCGGCGTTCGTCGCCGACCGGCACGGGCGTGATCGGGC
>CAZTYG010000454.1:0-1847 GCA_964617445.1 uncultured Blastochloridaceae bacterium | reverse complement strand
GGAGTGGAGGTAGGCGCTGACCGGGGTGGGCGCCGCCATGGCGTTGGGCAGCCAGAAGTGGAACGGGAACTGGGCGGACTTGCCGAACGCACCCAGCAGGATCAGCACCGTGGCGGCGTTGAGCCAGACCTTGTTGGCCGGGTCTTGGAAGTCCAGGCCGCCGGTCATCAACTCGTCGATCCGCATGGTGCCTGCGCTCTGGCTGAGCATGATGAAGCCTGCCATCAGGAAAAACCCGGTCATGATGGTGATCAACAAAGCCATGCGCGCACCGACGCGGGAGGCATCCTTCTCATGGCTGAATCCGATCAACAGGAATGAGGCAATGCCGGTCATTTCCCAGAACATGAAAAGGCTGATGAGGTTGTTGGAAAAGACCGTGCCCAACATGGCGGCCATGAACAGGGTGATCGAGGCGTAGAATTTGGGCATATCGGCCGCATTCGGTCCGAAGTAATGGATGGCGTAATAAAAAATCAGGATGCCGATGCCGCTGACCACCATGGCGTAGAAGAGCGAATGCCCGTCGATCAGAAACGAGAGATGGATGCCAAGGGCAGAAATCCAGGACCATTCGACGGTTGCGGAGGTGGTGTCAGCGGCCCACCAGAGATACAGCACGGCGAGAAACGAGATCATCGGAAACGGCAGAGCCGCCCAACCGATCCGGGAACCCAGCCGTCCCCCGGCCAGCGCCAGAAACGCCACACCGAACATCGGCAAAAAAACGGCCACCAGGATGGCGAATTCAAGCGAAGGCATCGTCATCGGTAGAAAAACTTAACAGAGACAGGGGAAATGCAACGGAAAACGGGTTGAAAACCAAAACAGCCGTGTTGGAAACCATCCGCTTGGCGGGAGACACGAATGGAACAACGCCTGCATAGATTGATATCCGTTGTAGCGGCGGCCTCCGAGCCGCCGTCGATGGACCACCATGGGTTTACAGGTAAGTCATTCCCTTGTGCCAAGCCGCCGACCCCCACGCGGCTCTGAACGAGCGCTCACCCCCGGCGGGCGCAAAGTCCCGCCCTCCCGGACCAGGGCACCGCGTGAGGGAATACCACCCTGCGGGCCAAACCCCGGCACCGCTCCGCGCGGCCGCTACATCAAAATCATGGGAAACTGCGGGTTGCCTTGGGGTTCGATTAGGTTTATGCTCATCGTTAGTGAAAACATACAGGACGGGCTTGGTGATTTGGGGTTGTTTGGTGGCTGGTGTGGCACTGGCTCCCGCAATTGCGGCCGCCGCGCAACTGGATTCGGCGACTGTCACCTTCATCCAGCATGATGTCGAAATCGCCGACATCGAGGTGGTCGAGACCGGTTCTGCCGGAGTGACGAACCGCCGCAAAGCGGACGTGCGCGACACACTGGGGCGCGGCAACACCCTCATGACCGGACGCCAGTCGCGCGCGGAGCTGCAATTCAACGACGGAACCATTGCACGGCTGGGGCAGTTCACATCTTTTTCCTTCGCTCCCGGAACACGAGAAATGGATTTGCGGCGCGGCACCGGGTTGTTCCACATTCCGAAGGGCGTGGGATCGACGACGCGCGTCCGGGCCGGCGCGATCACGGCGGGCATCACCGGCACCACCTTTCTCTTCCAGATTTTTGACGACCGTGTGGTGTTGTGGGTGTTCGAGGGCACCGTGGTGGTGGGTGGAGTCGAATACGTTGCCGGCCAGGTGGTGACACTGGCCAATGACGGCCGGGTAATCTCGGTGCAGCCATTCGATCCGGCACCAGCCGCGGAACGAATTGCGCTGGTGACACGTTTCGAAGGATCCAATTCCCAAGAGTTGTTCCGGCTGATGCTGGCACCAAAGGAAATTCCCCCGACC
>CAZTYG010000453.1:0-1854 GCA_964617445.1 uncultured Blastochloridaceae bacterium | reverse complement strand
CAAAGCCGGTGCGGTCGCGGTTGACGCCGGGGCCGGCATCGATGGTCTTGAAGCCATCGGTGCGGTGGTAGTGCATTTCAAAGAGCACGCCGATGTTGCCGATGTCAGTGGGGATGGTGTCACCGTGATAGGCGTGTGTGAAGACTTCGTTGTAAGCACCGTAGTATGCTTTGAGAAAGGTCTCGCTGTCGTCGGGAATCGGGGTGGAGAGGTAGTTGAGCACGCCACCTGAAATTTGCGGCCCGTATTTGACTTGGCTGGAGCCTTTGAGCACCTCCAGTCCGCTCATGCGGCCGATGGCCGGGGTGTAGTAGGCGGCGGGATCGGAGTACGGAGCGGGGGCACTGAGAATGCCGTCCTCCATCACAGTAACGCGGGTGTTGCGCACGGTGGTGACGCCACGCATGGAGATATTGGGGAAGTTGCCGTAGCCGTCCTCCTCGCGCACATAGACACCGGGTGCCTGGCGCAGGATGCGGTTGATGTCGACGAAGGACTCGCGGCGAATGTCTTCGGCATCAAAGTATTGGGCCGATCCGAGAGTCCGCCGGGCTTCCTCTTTGGATCCAAGGACGGTCACCGTAATCGGATCGCGGGTCGCTTGGTTGGAATCAGGGGCCTCGGCAAGTTCCTCGGAGCTTACCGTCGTAACGGGGGCGGAGGCTGCGCGGGTTTCGCGGTTGGTGGTTTCGGAAAACGACATGCATGCCGCCGCCATGGTGAGAGTGATAGTATGGAGTAGCGTTTTCACGGCGATGGATAATGAGACTCAGTCTTAATTTTACAAGCTATTTTTTGAGAATTGTTCTCAAAAAAAGCTTGTTTACTCTGTTGGCTGCCTCGTCAAGGCAGCACGCGACGACGTAATTCTGGGCTCATCAGACCACAGGAATTGGACTTACCGAACCAGCGATAGCGGTTGCGGGCGATCCAGCGATAGACGGCGTTGCGCCACGATGCCGGAATGGTAAGGGCCGCCAGCCCGATCTTATATATCCCTCCCAACGCCGCACCTGTGCGAAGCACCGCGTCGGACTCCGTCCAAATGGTCTCGTCAGATCCTCCCCAGTCCTCAACCAGGATCATGGTGCGGGTCTCCTGCGGCAGGGCGGGGTGATGCGCTCGCACGGCCGCAGCAGTGGCTCCGGACAGCGCCGCGTAATGCAGTCTTTGATGCCGGTCAAGGTCTGTCAAAACGCGCACCGTGCCCTGGCATAAGGCGCATTCCCCGTCGAAAAGAACCAGATATTTCACCTCACTCCGCGGAGGCGTTCCGGGCGCGCCGGGCGTCGATGAACGATTTGATGCAGATTCCGAGATAGGCGAGGCACAACAGCGCGAAGAGCAGACGAATCGCCGGTGCCACGCCCCACTCGCCGGTGGTGAAGGACTTGAACGGCGTGCCCCCCATGATGCCGAGCAGGGCGAAAAATGCCGCGGCATGCATAGCGTGCTTGCGCGCGCCTTCTTTGGCCTTGGCAATGGCACCGCAGGCGACGAACGCCAAGCCGAAGAATGCCGGGATCAACGCGGTGACGCTTTGCATGCCGGTTCCGGTGTAAGAGGCGATTCCGATGACCACGAGGACTGAGCCATGGGCGAGTGTGATGGCGGGCATGTTCATAGACCGACATCATTAGCCCCGATTTCCGAATTTGCCAATTCAATCCTCACCACATCCCCCATGTCGGCCACAGTCCGAACTGTAGGACGGGCGCTGCGCCCGTCGAGATGATCCACCTTGGTTCAGGGAGAAGTCATTCCCACATGCTGATTCATCCCAAAACATAGCGGCGTGGCAGAGCGCAGCGGCGACACCGCTTTGGCAACGCCCGGAGGGCGGGGGTCGGTGGA
>CAZTYG010000452.1:0-1857 GCA_964617445.1 uncultured Blastochloridaceae bacterium | reverse complement strand
GAAGGCATGGCCGAAGCCTGCCGCGTCTTCGACACCCCCGTCACCGGCGGCAACGTCTCCCTCTACAACCAATCCCCGCGCGGCCCCATCGACCCCACCCCCACCGTCGCCATGGTTGGCCTCATCGAAAAAGAAGAACACATCACCCCGTCCTTCTTTCGCGCGGAAGGCGATGCCATTTTGCTGATCGGTGGCCTCGGTCACGAACTCGGCGGCTCCGCCTACCTCGCCGAAATCCACGGCCTCAAAAAGGGGCTGCCCCCGCGCGTCGATTTGCAGAAAGAAAAGAAATTCTGCGACACCGTCCGCGCCTTGATTCATAGCGGCAAAGTGAAAAGTGCCCACGACCTCTCCGACGGCGGCATCGCTGTCGCCCTGGCCGAATGCACCTTCGATAAAAACCTTGGTGCTGAAGTTTGCATCGAAGAACACCCAACATCAAACACCCAACATCCAACATCCAAGGTTGCGGAGATTTTGTTCAATGAGTCTCATGGCCGTGCCATCCTGAGTGTAGCGGCGGGCGATGTGAATGCCGCCCTCGCTCACTTCCAGCAGTCCGGCGTGGCAGCCACCCGCATCGGCACCGTCACCGCCGATGCCACCCTAAAAATCGCCATAGGCATAGACACCCGCCTGCAGTGGCCCGTCGCCCATCTCAAAGACACCTACGAATCCGCCATCCCCAAGCTGATGGAATCGTAAACCCTCAAAGCCCTTTTTTCGAACATAATACAACCACGAACCCCGACTAGCTGTCCGGGGGGACGGGACACAAAGCCCTGCGCGTGGAGGGTCCACCGCCGGTTTCGGAACCACGTTTTGCAAATCACGTGGGGGGTCGGGACGGGTGTTGGGCATTGCCCATAGTTCAGGATCGTGGACCGTCCAAGATGCGGGTTTGTGGAAGCATTGGCACCGCGATACCTTCTGCCTCGGCGAGCTTCTTCTGGTTTATGTCGAATGTGAGCAATTGTTTTGCCTTGGGGTGGATAGAGGCTGCGATATGGAGGCACACGTTACCATTGCCACCCTGCCTCGTGGATGAGTTCCAGTGATTCGGCGGCAGTCAATGTGCGCGCCATTCCAACTTCCACCTCCACGTAGCAGGCCAAAGGTTCCGAAAACCACCCCAATGGCCTTTTTTGTTCCCGGCCAGGAAGTGGGAGGACTCCGCCAGAACCGCCTCCGGCAGGCACAGCGGCGGCGGCAGGGGGGAGAGGCAAGTGCGATAGGGGAAACAGTTGCTTTCCGGCAGGGAATGGAACATATATCTTGAGATGCCCTTGTGGAACCCTATCCGGCGCAAGCCGACGCCGCATGAGAAGTTGCTGCGCGGCATTCCGTTGTTCGCCGATTTAACCCGGACGGAATTGCTGGCGGTGGAGGAGATTCTCCACGAGCGCACGTATCTGGCGGGGGAGGTCATTTTCGAGGAGGGGGATGAGGGGTTGGGGATGTACTTGGTGGTGTCGGGACGGGTGGATATTATGCGCGGGAGTGCCCGGCTGGCGGACGTGGGGCCGGGGGAGTTTTTCGGCGAGCTGGCGTTGTTGGACGACGCGCCGCGTTCGGCGACGGCGCGCGCGGCGGAACCCTCGGTGTTGCTGGGATTTTTCCAGCCGGAGTTGCGGGATGTGATGAGGACCCGCGGTTGTCTGGCGGCCAAGATCAACTATCACCTGGCGGCCCTGCTGGCGGCACGGTTGCGGCAGGCCAATGAGGGCCGCCATTTTCCCGCCCAAGAGTAATGAACCGCTCTCCGCACAATCGCAGCGGTTTGGAGCACCCCTTGGTGTGGCTGGCTGTGGTACTGGGAACGCTGGTGGTGCTCTATTTTCTCAATCTGATCTGGTG
>CAZTYG010000451.1:0-1860 GCA_964617445.1 uncultured Blastochloridaceae bacterium | reverse complement strand
GATGGTGATGAGGTCGGGCAGTCCGGGGGCGCGCACGCAGCATTGATGTCCCTGATGGTAGAGGTCCCATCCCGGCTCGGCGGGTAGATGCGGGCGCAGGGCCGACTCGGCCTCGTGCGGAAAGATGCCGACGTAACCGGGGGTCTCGCGGTGGATAAGTTCGCGCGGGGACCCGCTGCCAGCCACCACGCCTTTGTCGAGAATGATGATGCGGTCGCAGAGGAGTTCGGCCTCGTGCATGTAATGGGTGGTGACAAGGATGGTTTTGCCCGCGCGGCGAAAAGAGAGGACTTTGTCCCAGAGGACGTGGCGCACGGCGGGGTCCAGGCCGGTGGTGGGCTCGTCGAGGATGAGCAGTTCGGGTTCGGCGATGAGCGCGCGCACGAATGCCAGACGCCGTTTCATTCCGCCGGAGAGGGTTTTGATGGTGGCGTTTTCTTTGTGTTCGAGGGACATGTCCTTCAAGAGTTGCCGCAGGCGCGGCAGGGCACGGTCGGCGGAAACGCCGTTGAAACGGGCGTAGATTTTCATGTTCTCCAACACGGTCAGGCCTTCGTCCAGTGCGTTTTCCTGCGGGACCACGCCGAGCTGTTCCTTGATAGCGCGGGCATGGGTCAACGGATCGAGGCCGAAAACACGCAGCTCGCCGCCGCCGCGCATTACCACGTTATACAGGCAGCCGATGAAAGTGGACTTTCCCGCGCCGTTGGGGCCGAGCAAGCCGACGCACTCGCCGGGAAAGACGTCCAGGTCCAGGGACTTGAGAGCGGTGAAATCGCCGAAACGTTTGCCGACTCCGCGGGCTTGGATCAGAGGATGGGGGGCGGCGGTCATAAATGCGGTTTGTAAATGGGTGGACAAGGCTAATCGCTCCCCGGACGAAGGCAAATCCGGGATGACTAATTGAGCCACCAGATGCCGGCCGCCAACCATGTGGCAAAGGCGGTCCACAGGGCGTAGGGGGTCAGCAGCAAAGCGGCGGTTCGGTCCAGACGGTGGAAGTGGAATCCGGTCAGCAGGATGGAGAGGAACAGGCAGAGGGTGATGATCAGCCCGCCGAGTGGATTCTGGTCGGCGAAGAAAACCGGGCTGAAGAGGACGTTGAGCAGCCATTGGATGGCGAACACGGCCAGTGCGGTGGATCGTCCGGGTTGGGTGAAGGGTAGGCGCGCGACGCGCCAAAGGGAGATGCTGATGAAAATATACAGCGCGGTCCATGCCAACGGAAAGACCCAGCCGGGCGGGGTGAGCGCGGGTTTGGTCAGGGTATCATACCATTCCATGGAGCCGGGCCGCGAGGCCAGCGAACTGATGATGCCACCCCCCCAAACCAATAGCAGGCAACGGAAGAACATGGTCAGACCTTGTCGGCCAGCATCAGGATCATGACGACGGGCAGGTAGAGCAGGGAGGCGAAAAAAAGTTTGCGGGCGCGGCGGTCGTCGCGGGCGCGGTAGAAGCCGATGGCAAGGGCGGTGTAGGCGGCGGAGGCAAGCAGGGCACCGGCCAGGAACCACGGTCCGGATAGCCCGGCCTTCCAGGTCCACACGGCCCAGGGAAGAAGCAGGAAAGCGAAGAGCAGGGAGACGCCGGCAGTCCAGCGTCCGGAGGGATCGGCACCGGGCAACATGCGCAGTCCGCCGCGGGCGTAGTCTTCCCGGTAGAGCCAGGCGATGGCCAGGAAGTTGGGCATTTGCCAGCAGAAGAGCAGGGCGAAGAGCAACCACGCGCCGGTTCCGAGTTCGCCGCGGGCGGCGGCCCAGCCGATGACCGGCGGCAGTGCGCCGGGAACGGCACCGATCAGCGTGTTCCATACGCTGGCGCGTTTCATGGGGGTGTAGAGGAAAAGATAGGTCAGCC
>CAZTYG010000450.1:0-1880 GCA_964617445.1 uncultured Blastochloridaceae bacterium | reverse complement strand
GGAAGCGACGGACCCCCTCCGGTGCCGCCAGACAACAAACCAGAAAAATATAACGCGCACCGGCGGCCTTTAACCGTCCCACGGCCTCGGTGGCGCTGTTACCGGTCGCCAGCATCGGGTCCAGCAACATGACGGTCGCACCGACCAGATTTTCCGGCAGCTTCTCCAAATAAACCACCGGCTCTAGTGTCCGCTCATCGCGTTTCATGCCCAGATGCCCCACACTGGCTTCAGGATAAACCGCTTGGAATGCCTTCATCAGACCCAGTCCCGCACGCAGGATCGGAACCAGACAAATCCCCCGGTTCAAATGATCGCAGGTCGTCGTCTCCAGCGGCGTCTCCACCTCCACCGGAAGGGTCTCCAAAAACCGTCCTGTCTCCACCGCCAGCACCAAGCCCGCCTGCTCAACCAGACGCGAAAATTCCTCGCGCTTGGTGTTGCGGTCGCGCAAACGGCTCAGACGGTCGCTCAGAACCGGGTGGTCGATGATGTGGACGTCTTCCATGGTATATTATCCGGTCAGGTGGACTTGAACTCCCCGAATCGCCGCGACCACTGGTCCACCGCGATGACCCGAACATTCAATAGGCGGTCATAATACATCCGCACTTGTTCCTCGCTCCATTCAGGATTCCGATCCCGGATCATCTCCATGGTCCAGCGCGTGGCCAACTCCATGTCCCGACGTCCGAGCTTCACCACCTCTTTTTTGTAAAGCAGGCGGTTGATCCGTTCAGGCAGTTCCAGAAAGTTCACCCGACCACTATGTCCCGGACCCGGCGGAACGCAATCCCGTCAACACTCTTGATGCCGGGATTGCGAACGCCCTGCCCGCGAAACCCAGAGCGCGATCAAACCCACTTTGGCGAAAAACGACACCACCATCCCGGTCCCCATCTCCAGCACAAGGTTGCGCACCCCAAGATTCAGAGCCACCGCCAAGAGCGCCAACTGGCACGCATCGACCCATCCCATGCGCCGGTCTTCCGCCGCTCCGCAAAAGAACGCGACAAGCAGCAGATTCTCCGTGTAGGAAAGATGGCCGCAGAAAAGCAGGAAAAGTCCCACCGCTGCCTGAAAAAAATACAAGCCACCGTGTCGTCGAACACCCCCCAGCCACCCCCATAACACCAGCGCACCAGAGAGACCGATCCATGCGAGATTGCTTGCGGTCCCCGCCGCCCCCGTCTCCATGCCGGCGGAGATCAACACCAGCCTGAAATTTGGCATGGACGACGGATCCGCCATCGGAGCGGACATAAAAACCATGCGTGCGTAATCCCCGATCCACCCGGCACCGAAAACCACGCTGGTCCCCACAACCACCGGAACAGTCATCGCGGCTGCGGCGGCCACCGTTTTCCACCTGCCTGCCGCCAACAGCCCCACCCCGGCGGCCAGCGCAATACTCGGCTTCGCGGTCAGCAGGAACAAAACGAAGGCATCGGGCAGCCAGCGCCGCCAACCGATCTCCCGCTCCCGGTCGGCGCAGCCGGCCAGCAAGCACATCACGCCCATGGTTGTCCAAAACGCCGTCTGCCCCAGCATCCATCCGGACAACGCCGTGGCACTGAACCCCGCGATCACCCACTCCCAACGTAGCCCGCGCCTCCAAACCGCCGTCAAGAAAATGCCGAGTGGCACCAGCGTCCACACCACATAAGCCGAAGGTGCCTGGAGAAAGGACCACGGCCAGGCCAGCAACCACCCCGTGGGTGTGTAGGGACTGGGCATGCCCAGCGCGCCCGCAACCCCGGTCCATCGTTCCATAAACGCCTTGATGCCCTCCGGCGTGTAAGGTTGGTCCTGGTTCCCCGCCAGCACGTCACGGATGTAACTGTAATTGTAGGCAAAATCCTGCATGATCCAGGAATCGT
>CAZTYG010000449.1:0-1883 GCA_964617445.1 uncultured Blastochloridaceae bacterium | reverse complement strand
ACCCCCGGACAAGCCCTCAAACCACCCTCCCCAATATACGCCCCCGCCCCCCGGCAACTTCCCGCCTTTCCAGCGCTTCCCCCGATGAGAACTCCGACACGTCACTTTCACACCTGTGAAAGTGACGTGTCGTTGTGGGAAGAGCGGTGGGGGGTCGGATGGTTGGGGTGGAAGGGATTGAAATAGATTTTCAGGTGGGCGGAATGATTGGGTTCATGACGGGGTTGATAGCGGGCGAATTTGGTGGATAGTGTAGAACCCATGGAAGTGGAATCGATGATGCCCAAGAAGGATGTGCTGCCGTTTGAGAACCGACGGATTCTCAACCAGTTGGCGCGTAATTCCAGGATGGTGTATTGGAAGGTGGATGCGGACGGTTATTTTTTGGAGGTTGGCGAGGTGGTGGAAGATTTGTTGGGTTACCGCCCGGAGGAGCTGGTGGGGCGGATGCGGTATGATGCGTTGTGTCCGGAGTCCGAGCGGGAGGCATTGGTGGCGAAAGCCGAAGCGATCATGGCGGGGAAGTCGGCGTTCCGTGATATGGAGAATTGCGCGGTGGCGAAGGACGGTCGGCTGGTATGGGTGAGTTCGAGCGGCTTGCCCATTCTGGATGAGGAGGGGAATCTAACGGGCTACGAGGGATGGGATGTGGATATCACGAGGAGCAAGGAGCTGGAGGCGCAGTTGTTGCACGCGCAACGAATGGAGGGTGTGGGGACCTTGGCGGCGGGGATGGCGCACAATTTGAACAACACGCTGACGCCGGTGCTGGTGGCCGTCGAGTTGTTGAAGCAGGGGGAGGAGGACGGGGAGAAGTTGGCGCAGTTGGAAATGATCGAAGTGAGCGCGAAGCGGAGCGCGGATTTGGTGCGCCAGTTATTGTCGTATGCACAGGGGCTGACGGGGCGTCGGCGGGAGCGGGAGCCGTGGGAGATCGTGGAGGGCCTCGCCCGGATTGTGGGGGAATCGTTTCCGCCGGGACTACGTGTGGAGAGCCATGTAGCGCCGGGGTTGCCGCAGGTGGTGTGCAACGCGGCGCACATCCAGCAGGCGTTGGTGAACATGTGCATCAATGCGTATGATGCGATGCCGGGCGGCGGTCTGCTGCGGATCACTGCGAGCTTGCGCGAGGTGGGGGAGCAGGAGATCGGGCGGCATCCGGGTGCGCAAGCGGGGCCGTATGTGGTGTTCGAAGTGATCGATGATGGGGAGGGAATCAAAGCGGCGGACCTGGAGCGGGTCTTTGATCCATTTTTCACGACGAAGCCGGTGGGCAAGGGGACGGGGTTGGGGCTTTCGAGCGCGTTGGGGATCATTCGCAGCCACGGCGGGTTCATCGGGGTGGAAAGCACTCCGGGAGAAGGGACGGCGTTCCGGGTGCATTTGCCAGTGTCGTCCGGCGGTGGATCGTCCAAGTAGACAATTGGCGGGTGTCATTTTACAGCCTGGTCCCGCAGGGATGCTACGCGGATTTCCGCCCTACACGTATTAGTTCAAGCGAAATGTGATTATGACTTCGTAGTCCGGGTTGCCGAGTCCGGTGGGGAGGGGTTGGGGGACTTTGCCGGCATTGCGGACGGCGCTGGTGACGGATTCGTCCATGGCGTTGTCGCCGGAGCTGCCTTGGAGAGAGCCGAAGAGGATAGTGCCGTCGGGACGAACACGGATGAGGACGCGGGTCTGGAGTTGTTCCCCGGGGCGGAGGGGTTTTTCCCAGGCGCGTTCGACGGTGGTTTTGATGAGGGCGAGGTAGGGGGCGGCATCGGTGGATGTGGTGGGGTTACGGGAGATGGCGGCGACGCCTTGGACGGATTGTTGAAGCCGGGCTTGCACATCTGCGGCGCGGGGGCCACGTGCTGGGTATTTGCGGCGGGTATCAGATG
>CAZTYG010000448.1:0-1893 GCA_964617445.1 uncultured Blastochloridaceae bacterium | reverse complement strand
TACAGTTCGGAGCCTGTTGCTGTAGGCCGACCGCACCGGTCGGCGGAAAGAAGCCGGCCCCCCCCCGGTTCACGGGAGAGTCATCCCCGTAGCATGTCCACCGACCCCCGCCCTCCGGGCGTTGCCAAAGCGGTGTCGCCGCTGCGCTCTGTCACCGCACTCCAAAATAAGAGATGGGGTCCGGCCCCGCTTGTGCTATGCATCAAGGGATGCGCGCATGGTTCCAACGCCATTGGAAAAAGGTCATGGGCGGTCTGCTCGCAGCCATCTTGTTGTTGCTGGTGGGCATCTGGTTGGGCTGGCGCTGGTTCGCAGGCATGGAGGCGCAAGTCGTCGCGGCATGGATCGGCGGCCATGCCGGGGTCGAAATCGATGTCGATGCCATCCGCTTCGAGGACGGCTACAAATCCCTCATCGTTCGCGACCTCGCGGTCGGCGATTTCGCCCGCGTTGAGTTCTTGGAGGTGAAATGGACCTGGGACGGGCTCTGGCGGCGCGAGATCGAGTCCGTCCGCGCACTGGGCATGGACCTGTGGCTGGGCCGGATGCAGGCGGCCACCGAAGACCGCAGTGGAGGCGGGGCCTCGCCTTTCGGCCCCATCACCGTAAAAAAACTGCTCATCGGCCAGTCCACCCTCCACATCGACAACCTCGCACCCGGATTGCCGCCCATTCCCGTCGATGTTGGCGCGGTCACCGCCATGGTGTTGGAGAATCTGGTGCTCGGCGCCGCCTCCGATGACCCCGCCGCCTCCGAGACCATGATCTTTGTCATCGAGGACCTGGAGTTGCGCTCGCCTTACGATCAATTAGAGCCTGTGCTGGCATTTGAAGCCATCCGCCTGGGTTTCAGTTGGAACGGCATTCAATCCCGGCAGATCGATCAGCTGGTTTTCGAGCGCCCCACCATCTACATCGGCCAGGATATCTTCTGGTTCGTGGATGAAATCCGCAAGCGCGAGGCCGTGGAGGACACGGGCGAGCCGTGGACCATTGGCAACCTGGAAATCATTGCCGGCAACCTGGTCCTCTCCAGCCTGGAAAACAGGCTGCGCCTGCCCATCATTTTCCAAACCAGCCGCACCGGCCTGGTGCTCTCCGACTTCAGCCAGATGCCCCTCGACATCAATCTGGAAATCCCGGTGACGAATCTGGACTACGCCGAATACGGCCTGCGCGTGGAAGAGATGAAGGGCGAGCTGCTCTTCAGCCTGCCGATCGAGGAGCGCGGCACCAAAGACCTGAGCAACATCAACCCGGTGGTGACCATCAAAGGGGTGGAGTTCAAGGGCTTGGAGGCCCGGGATATTTTTATCACCGCCACCTTCGATCGTGAAGGAGTTTACGGACGCGTCGGCGGCACCGCCTATCAAGGATATTTGGAGGGCGAGTTTACCCTGCTGCTGGATGGACAGATGAGCTGGAACTCATGGGGATCGATCAGCGGTCTGGACCTGGAACCGCTCACCGACATCCTTTCCCCCGAGAATTTTGTCATGGATGGGCCCGTCAACGCCTATTTCAACGCCAAAGGCGCATCCAAGGAGCTCCTCGACTTGACCGGCCACCTGGCCATCGACCAACCCGGCACCATGCATGTCACCGCCATCGACGAATTGATCGAAAAGCTCCCCGCAGACATGGTCGGTCTGCGTCGCGACCTTTCGAAGATCGGCCTGGAAGCCTTTCGTCACTACGAATTCACCGACGGGCGCATCGAATTCGCCTTTCAACCCCCGTTGAGCCATATTCATCTGAACCTTGGGGGCGTCCAGGGGCGGCGTGACATCGAACTGCGCTGGCACGACCTGCGCGAAGTCCCCGGGCTCCATTGGTAGTTCCATCGGTTGCCAAAGCGGGGGTAGCGTGATAGGATGCGGGGCTCATGTCAGA
>CAZTYG010000447.1:400-1894 GCA_964617445.1 uncultured Blastochloridaceae bacterium | reverse complement strand
GGTTTATTGGTTCACCTGACGGGCGACCCCCTGAAGGAGCGATGACGCGCCACGATGCATTTCACCTGCGCGAACGGCCATTTAACATTGACTTTTTGCACGGCCCATGCCCAATCAATAGTGGTAACACAATCCAGAAAAAACCTGAGCGACCATGCGAGGAAGCATCTATGACCATCGAAAATGAAGAGATTATCGCTTTTTTAATGGAGTTGCACCATGTCACTGCTGGCGATATGGGCGCCAAGGCATCCATGCATGCAGTGGGTGCGGCCATCGGCATGGATAAGGTGCATGCCGGCAAAGTGGCGGAAGAGTTGATCGGCAAGGGATGGGCGGAAGTGAAAACGTTGTCCGGCGGCATCGGTATCACGACCGAGGGCCTGGAGGCGGCGGTAGCAGCGGGCGCAATCTCCCCGGCGGGCGGTGATCCGGTGCTCGTTAGCGGGCCTTTGCTCGACGCAGCGGACCGCCTGGCGGTGATCGCGTTGCTGGAGCAGATCCGGACGGCGGTGGCCGCCTTGCGTTCGGACTATCCCGCCCTGGAGGAGATGGTCCTGGATATCAAGACCCTGGAAGTCCACCTGCTTTCGCCCAAAGCCAAAACCGCGGTGGTGCGGGCGGTGCTGGAAGGATTGCGAAGCACTCTGGACAAGGCCGGTGGCAAAGAGATAGCGGCCCGGATTAAACGAATGATGGGGGCGGCATGAGCAGCAACTATGCGGTGATCATCCGCAACAATCTCGAGCGGCTTTTTGCCGGCGACCTGGCGCAACGGGCGGCGGCCCTGCCCGCCCGCCGGGATGAGAATGGCTTGATCTTCAAGGCATTCGGTGCGATCTGCCGCATCGACCCGAACGGTGTTCACCTCGACGGCGCCAGGGAGGAGAGACCGCTGGGCATCATCATTTCGCTTTACGCCATGCCCGACAGTGCGCCCTACGCCGGCGCCTTCGCCAACCGCACCCAGCAGGCCCTGGTGCCCGCGGTGGCCCGTCTGGCAAACCATCGCGAGGTCATCTGCACACGCCTTGACGGCAGTGATGCCCCGGCCCACATGGCCGGCGACCTGGCTTTTATCGTCCGCCCCCTGCCCAAGATCGCCCTGTGCTATGTCTGCTACCTGCCCGACGACGACTTTCCGGCCGGGGTGACCTGTCTTTACGCCAACAACGCCAGCCGCTTCCTGCCCACCGACGCCCTGGCCGATGTGGGAGAATACACCACCAGGACCATACTGGACCTGCTGTCCTGAAAAACAGCAGGGCGCAGTCACCCGACCATCACCGCGCCCGCACCCCAACCATTTCTTCCGCCCGCGCCGCGACATTCTCAGCCGTAAATCCGAGCTTTTCAAGCACTGTGCCGCCAGGGGCCGAGGCGCCGAAGCGGTCGATGCCGATCACTTGGCCGGCGTTCAGGTCGAGGTATCCGAGTTGCCGAATCTGCCGGGTGCCGACATAAGAGCCCTGCAACACAAAACCGTGGCCGAGT
>CAZTYG010000447.1:0-390 GCA_964617445.1 uncultured Blastochloridaceae bacterium | reverse complement strand
CTTGGCCGGCGTTGCCCACATAGCGTTCCCAGCCCATGGAGATGCCCGCCTCGACGGCCAGTCGGGTGGTTACGGCCGGCGGCAGCACTTCGTTTTTATACGCGTCGGAATTCTTTTCGAACAATTCCCAACTGGGCATGTTGACCACCCGGGCAGCGATCTTTTTGTCCGCCAGCAACGTCTGGGCTTTGAGGGCCTGGTGCACTTCGGCGCCGGTGGCGATCAACAGGATGTCCGCCTGCCCATCGCAGTCCGACAGCACATAGCCGCCTCTGGCCAACTGCCCGTTGGTCTGTTTACGATCGAGAACCGGCAGGTTCTGGCGGCTCAGCGCCAGCACCACAGGGCTGTTGTTGGTGCGAATCGCCTGAATCCAGGCATCGACGGGTT
>CAZTYG010000446.1:0-1895 GCA_964617445.1 uncultured Blastochloridaceae bacterium | reverse complement strand
CGTTGGTGCTGTTGTAATTGAGACCGTCAAACTCATCGTAACGGAAAAACTGCTGGCGCGCGGTGACCTCACCGTAGAGGGTGGGCGTGAAGCGTGGGCGGTAGCTGGCACCGAACTGGCCGACCAGAAAAGCGTCGGAAACCTCCCCGCGTTTGGCCAGGCCGACGTTCGAGGTGTAATAGGCACCGACATCACCGAAGATGCTGAACGGTTCATATGCATCGCGTCGCCGCAACAGTCGTTGGACGCCCAAGTCCTCGTCACCGGAGGAGTCAGGGGCGTCGGCATACGGGATCAGCGGATCTTCGTCGCGCGGGGCGGTCTCCATCAGGGGACGCGGCACAGACTCAAACTGCCGGGACTGTTCAATCTGGCTTTCCGGGTTGGCCACCACTGAATCCCCAAGGAGCACCACGGCAATGAATAAGGGCAACAAGCCGAAGGCTATTTTTGCAATGCAAACAGGATTATGAAAAAATATTTTCAACACCCATAGCATGTCCTGTGGAGGCTGATTCGGTCAAGCTTGTGTTCAGGTATGCTAATGTGACAATTCGGAGGCTTTCTGCCACACTGCGAGCCAGTCCCAGGGGTAGGGTGACTTCATCCAGTCAGGTGGATTCTCAAATTCTGTGTGCCAACCATATTCCACACGCTTGCACGATCTCACGCGAAACCCGTAGCGGTCGGCCATTGCCTCCAATTCGGGCTCCAAAAAGTGCTTGGTGGGCACGCCATCGATTTCCACCAGGCCGTCTTCGACCCGATCACAGCGCCCACCCATCGTGCAGTGCATTCTCTGCAGGGCGTTGGTACCCTCCATGCCGTCGCGCAGGTTCCACTCCACCATACGCGCCGCACTGTAGAGCGCCGATTCCATGGACGGCACGACCAACAACAATACGCCCCCCGGCTTCAACCGCCTGTGAATCGTCCGCAGGATGCCGATCCGGGTCTCCAAGCTTTCCATAATCAACACATTCACGCACAAAGCGAAGTCCAGCGGCGGGCCGTCATCCCCGTCGCACGAAAGATCGCAATGCCGGAAACTGACCCGATCAAAATCCGCCAGCCGTTTCCGCGCCTGCGCAAGGAAGCTCTCCGAGATGTCCAAACACTCCAGCGACGAGCATCGCCCCGCCAACAACACCGAGCCTTTTCCCGTCCCGCAACCGAAATCCCCCGCCGCCACGCCCTTTGGCAGGTGCCTGCGAATCATGCGCCCCATCAAGCCCCGGCGGTCCTCGCGGTATACGTCGAAAATCTCGCCGTCGTAATCAGCTCCCAGTGCCTCCCAATATTCCCGTCGCATCGATCCGGATTTCATCCCCCTGATTCAAGCGTGGAAACGCGAAAATGTACACATCAAAACCACGGTGCCCATCCGCCGTTGGAGGCGACTCCACGGAAAATGGGCTGGCACTCCGCCGGAGGACGGCTTAAGTCATTGCCTCATGGGAAGACAATGGTTGCATGCGAAACGCGCGGTGGCGGGACTCAAAAAGTCCCAGAATACCGGCAAACTGGTCCGCGAAATCATGGTGGCTGCCAAACACGGCGGGCCCGACCCCGGTGCCAATGCCCGCCTCGCCACCGCCATGGAAAAGGCCAGAAGAGAAAGTGTAAGCCGCGACGCCATCGAGCGCGCCGTCAGCAAGGGCGCGGGCACCGGCGATGAAAAATTGGTCATGGACGCCATCACTTTCGAAGGCTACGCCCCCCACAAGGTTCCGGTCATCGTCGAGGTCCTCACCGACAACAACAACCGTACCGCTCCCGAAATTCGTGTACTCTTCAAAAAAGGCCAGCTCGGCGCGGGCGGCAGCAATAAATTCCTCTTCGACCACGTCGGCCTCGTCGAGGCCCATCCCCCCGCCGCAGATACCGACATCGAG
>CAZTYG010000445.1:0-1896 GCA_964617445.1 uncultured Blastochloridaceae bacterium | reverse complement strand
CTCGCCAACGACAAGTGGGGCATCGGCAACACCAAGCGCGTCGAGCAGGTGACCGACGGCGTGTACGCGATGCGCGGCTGGGGCATCGGCCACTCCTTCGCGGTCGAGGCTCCGGACGGCTGGATCATCATCGATGCCGGCGACTCCACCTGGGCCGCCGAGGAGATGCGCGCCAAGCTCGAGGAAGCGCTCGGCCGCAAGGTCAAGGTGGCCGCGATCCTCCTGACCCACTGGCATTACGGCGACGGCATCGGTGCGTGGCTTGACGAGGGCGCGGAGGTCTGGGGACACGAGCACCTCGACCGCAACCGCCGCGCCTCGACCGGCATCAGTGTCCTCAGCGGCACCGACCAATCGCGAATCACCGCCCAGTTCGGCATCTTCCATCCGCAAAGCGGTCCCGATGGCACCTATACCGTCTGGTTCGCGCCGAGCGCACCCGCCGCCGGCAAGGAAGGCAACTGGGTGCAGACCATGCCTGGCAAAAGCTGGTCGGCCCTGCTGCGTCTGTACGCGCCGCTTGAGCCTTGGTTCGACAAGTCATGGAAACCCGGAGACTTCGAGCTGGTCAACGAGGAAGCTACGACATGATGTCTGCGCCATCGCTGGGCTGAACCATCAACCAACCATCAAGGAGAACCTCACATGCAATCTCTCAAAGTCTCACCCGAACTCCAGGCCATCTCCGACCGCGCCTACCTGTATGCCTACGGCATCGACGAGGCCTATAAGCATCTCTACAAGACGCTGGTTGAACCAGATTGTCCGGCCAATCGCTTCCAGATCATCCGTCACCTCGCCGACGACAAATACACGGGGCACGTAAGCATCAACAACGACACCCTGCACCTCATGGGCTGGCTGGATGTCGCCGCCGAGCCGGTGATCGTGTCCGTGCCCGACCATGATGACGGCCGCTACTGGGTACTCCACACCATGGACATGGGGCACTACACCACGACCATGTTGGGCAAACGGACGCGCGGCCCCAAGGGTGGGCGCTTCATGTTCGCGAACCAGAGCTGGCAAGGCGAAGTTCCGGACGGCATCGCTGAAGTCGTCCGTGTCGAAAGCAACTTCATCAAGTTGATGGGGCGGGTGATGGCGACCGGCGTGGAGGACGAGAAGAAGGCCTTGACCTATGTGGACGACTGGAGCATCCGCACCTTGAGCGAGTTCCTCGGACAAAACGGGCCAAAGCCCAAGGTTCGCAAGTTTGTCCCCCCTTCGGGAAATTCCTGGCTGGAGCGCGTGAAATTCGTGTTGGCGGACGGCACCATGTCTACCGCAGACGCCCATTGGCTCGCGGGGCTGGAGGCGTCAGGCATCGGCGCGGGCAAGACGGACTTCACCCCTGAGCAGCTGGCCGCCGCAGAGATCAGCGAGCAGCATGTAATTGCAAAGCTCAAGGAAGTTCTCCCGACCCTCACCAACGCCAGCGACGCGCTGGGCACCCGTGAACAACTTGGACACGCTGACCGCATACCGTTCCAGGTGGCCACTTACATCGGCCAGTGGGGCGCTCCACCTGTTGAGGCCTCCTACATACAGATGATCAGGGACCAGAACGGCGATGCCCTAAACGGTGCGAATGACTACACGATCACCTTTGTCCCACCCAAGGTCTCCCAATTCTGGTCGGTGACGGCTTATGGCTCGAAAACCAAGCTGATGATTGCCAATGACCTCAACCACCACAGCCGGGGCGACCGTCATGTGAAGCCGAACGCCGACGGCACCGTTACGCTCCGTCTGAGCCATGACCCCACGGGCAAGGCTGAAGACACCAACTTCCTACCGGTCCCCAACGAAAACTTCTACCTCTTGTTCCGCATGTATGGCGGCGACGAGCAAATCCAGGCCGGTTAATTTCCTGTGCCGGTCGTCCAGAAGGCA
>CAZTYG010000444.1:0-1898 GCA_964617445.1 uncultured Blastochloridaceae bacterium | reverse complement strand
CAGCCGCCGCTGACGACGAGGTTGGAGCCGGTGAGGTAGGCGGAGTCGGCGGAGGAGAGGAAACGGACGGCTTGGTGGATGTCGTCGAAGGTGCCAATGCGGCCGGCGGGGAGGTCGTGGGGTTCGGGGGCGTCGATGGAGTTTTGGAGGTAGCCGGGGGAGATCATGTTGACGGTGATGCCGTGGGGGGCTTCGGCGCGGGCGAAGGAACGGGTGAGGGTCCAGACGCCGGTTTTACCGATGTGGTAACCGACGGCGAGGTCACGGGCGCCGGGGCGGTCACAACTGCTGTCGCCGATATTGATGATACGACCGGCAGGAGCGTTGCGGAGGAGGGGCAGGCAGGCGCGGGTGGTGTGAAAGGCGGCGGTGGCGGTACTGTGAAGGCCGCGGTCCCACTCGGCGGCGGTGATGTGGTCGAGGTCGCGGGCGTGGTAGGTGCCGGCGTTGTTGATGAGGAGGTCGAGGCGGCCGAAGGTGTAAACGACTTCGAGGGCGAGGTTGATGGCGTCAATTTCGTTGGAGAGGTCGCCGCGAATAGTGGTGGCACGGTGGCCGACACGGTGGATGCGGTCGGCGGTGGCTTCAGCGCCGGGTCGGCTCTTGTGGTAGTGGAGGGCGACGTCGTAGCCGTCCCATGCGAGCATTTCGGCGAGGGCGGCGCCGAGTCCGGAGCCGGCACCGGTGACCAGGGCAACCTTGTCGTGAATCATAGGGCCCCCATGGTGCGGAGCACGCCGTGGAGTTTGGCGACCTCATGGGTGCGGAGCAGGTCGGTTTTTCCAAGCAGGGCAAGGACCCCGAAGAAGGGTTCGGCGCTGCGGACTTCCTCGCCGAAGTATTCGAATGCGTGGGGCAGGGCGTGGCAGACGGGAAAGCCAAGGGTGCGGAGGCGAAAGGTGTGGAGGAGGGTGCGGATTTGGTAACGGACGCGGGCGGCGGAGTCCTGGAGGTTTTTGTAGTAGAAGCCCATGCCGGGGTCGATCCAGATGCGGGTGACGCCGAGGGCGGCGGCTTGGTCGGTTTCGCGTTGAAAGTATTCAAGCAGGGTGGCGGTGTGGTCGTCGGAGACGGTGAGGTCGCCTACCTCACGGACGTTGGCACCGCCCTGGATGTAGCAGATGATGACGGCGGCGTCGTGGTCGGCGACCATGCGGTAGAGTTCGGTGGTATCGGCGGCGGCGGTCATGTTCAGGACGGCGGCGCCGGCTTCGAGGCAGGCGGCGCAGACCGAGGGGTGGTAGGTTTCGACGGAAACCAGCAAGCCGTCGGCTGCGAGTTCGCGGACAACAGGGAGGAGCATGGAGGTCTGGAGGGATTCGTCGGCACGGTTGGCGTGGAGCAGGGTGGATTCGGCACCGATGTCGATGAGGGCGGCGCCCTCGGTGGCGAGGCGTCGTCCGCGGCGGACGGCCTGGGCGGTGTTGAGGCAGACGCTTTCGCGATACCATGAGTCGGCGGAGAGATTGACCACGCCCATGAGTCGTGGGCCGTCGGCGGGGGTGAAGGAGTTTGTGCGCAGGGAGAATCCGGGAACGCGGGCGGCGAGCGCGGAGCGGTGGGTGTCGAGAAGCTCCGCGAGTGATTCCAGGTCGAGCATGGCGTTGGGGCCACTATGCGGTGTGGTGAGTGGCTTGTCAAAGGGCTGAGAACAGCGTCCAACATCGATGGACGGAAAATAGTGATTTTTGCAGGAACCCGTTCAACAAGCTCAGGCCCCGATCCTACCGAGGGGCATGGGGTTGTTGTTCAGCGGATGATGCCGCGTTGGGAGGAGCGGATGAAGTCGATGAGGTGGCGGACGCGGGGATGGGTGCCGAGTTCAGATGCGAGGTCGTCGGTGGCCTGGGAGGTGTTGCGTTTGGGGTTGTAGAGGATACGCAGGGCTTTGACAAGCC
>CAZTYG010000443.1:0-1905 GCA_964617445.1 uncultured Blastochloridaceae bacterium | reverse complement strand
CCGCCGCCAGCGTGCGCGAGGCGGCGCTCCGTGCCGCGGCCACACCATCCACGTTCTGCAGACCGTTCATCCCCATCTCCGTGCCACCATGGGTCGCCCGGAACAAAAACCACCATACCTGCCGCGCCCCGCGCCGCGCATACAACTCCGCGCTCTCCCGCAAATAACACGGCCCGAAGGCTTCCCCGCAGAATCCGGTCGGCCACCAGCGCTGGTGCGGCCCCGCCTGGGTCTCGGAGATGAGGAAGTGGGCATCGCCCGCCGCCGAACGCATCAAATCGGTAGAGCACGCCAGCCGCTTCAGGTCCAGATCGCGATCGCCGGTTGCTTGATAAAGATCGGTCCCCACCCAGTCCAGCCCCTCCGCCTGAGCCCGGTAATCTTGGGCGATTGCCACCGAGAAAGCCGTTCCGGTTTCCGGGATGTTGCAGCCCACCGCCTGCGGGGCGCCGTCCAACACCTCCCGGATCAAATCCCGCTGCCAATGCACGAACGAAGCCACATCGGCGTCCCGCCAACGCATGAAATCCAGCCATGCCTGCGGATTGGTTTTACCGCGCACCAAGCCCGCCTCTTCCCATGTGTGACAACGCTGTGACCAAAAATTACTCCACCATGCCTGATTCAGCGCCTCCAGATCATCCCCATAACGAGCACGCAGCCACTCGACAAACTTCCGCCGGGACGCCGGATGAAAATCAAACCCCTCCATCGGATTCTTCAAGTGCTTCTGCTCGGCGTAGTTCGGCTCGTTGTCGATCTGCCAACCGGTCACCACCGTCCGCCGCTTGTAGCGGCCCACCAACTCACGGATCGTGCGCTCCGCAGCAGCGCGCGAAGCCCCGTGGTTCCAACACCAGAAATGCCGCGCCGCCAGACAGGGCCGACCATACGCGTCCTGCATCCGCCCGTCTGGAAAGACCACATCAAACCAGGGTGGCGGCGTTGCCGTCGCGGTGCACAGCACCAATTGCAAACCCCGATCCGCCACCATATCGACAAATCGATCCATCGCCGCAAAATCGTAAACTCCCGCCGAATGCTCATACCACGACCAGCTGAACTCGCCGAACCGTACCACCCGGCAACCCGCTTCGACGATCCGGTCCAGATCCCGTCCCCACTCCGCCTCCGGCCAATGATCCGGATAATATGCCGTGCCCAACAAAACTTCCGTACAGGATGTCAACTTCACACCTCCATCCTTACTCCATTCTTTACCTATGGTCAATATTGTTTAGTGAACTGATTCATATTGCGTTTCCTTAACAGGTTTGATTAAATTACCATTTTCGTCCTCCACCTGCTATAACCGCAACACACAGTCCCCCTTTTTTATGAAAAACTACCGCCTCAACCGCCTGTTCCATCCCGAATCCCACCACTGTTTCGATGTCGCCATCGACCACGGCTTCTTCAACCAGCCCGGCTTTCTTACCGGTATCGAGGACATGGCCGCCGCCGTGCGCACCGTCGTGCAGGCCGGCCCCGACGCTGTCCAGCTCACCGTTGGTCAGGCCCGCCATCTCCAATCCCTCCCTGGCAAAACCAAACCCGCCCTCGTCCTGCGCACCGATGTTGCCAACGTCTATGGCAAAGAACTGCCCGACACCGTCTTTAGTAAAATGATCGACCAGCCATCCCTCCAGGCCGTCCGCCTCGATGCCGCCTGCATGTGTGTCAATCTCTTCCAGATTCCCGGCGCCCCCGAAGTCCACGAACAATGCGTCGAAAACATCATCGAACTCAAACTCGAAAGCGAACACTACGGCATGCCCATGATGGTCGAGCCCCTTGTCTTCCGCCCCAACGACGAGGCCGGCGGCTACATGGTTGATGGCGACCTGGTCAAAATCCAGCACCTCGTCCGCCAGGCCGTGGAACTCGGTGCCGATGTCATCAAAG
>CAZTYG010000442.1:0-1927 GCA_964617445.1 uncultured Blastochloridaceae bacterium | reverse complement strand
TGCACCGGCCTGCAACTCGCCAACTTCTGGCAGGATGTCGCCGTCGATCTGGGCAAAGACCGCATCTATCTCCCCGAAGCTGACCAGAAGAAATATGGCTTCGACGAAACCCTGCTCTTCGCCGGCCAGGCCACCCCCGCCTTTCGCGAATGCATGAAATACCAGGTCGAACGCACCCGCCGCATCTTCCACGATGGCGAGGCGCTTAGCGGCATGCTAATAAGGCCCCTGCGTTGGGAAATCCGGCTCACCTGGCTCGGCGGCACCACCATTCTTAAAAAAATCGAACGCCAGGGATACGACACCCTTTCCAGACGGCCCAAGATCACCAAATGGGACATGCTGCGCCTCCTGCCGCAGGCATGGCTGGGATTCTAACACCATGCCCAGCGCCCACGCCATCACCCGCAAGAGCGGCTCCAACCTCGCCCTCTCTTTCATGTGCCTGCCGCCCGAAAAGCGCGAGGCCATGACGGTCTTTTACGCCTACTGCCGTCTGGCCGACGATATCGTGGACGACCGTTCCCGCGCCGACGCCGAGAAACGCGCCGACCTCCGCGCCTGGCGGGAAGAAATCCACCTCTGCTACGGCGGCACCCCCACCACCGAACACGGCCTGCAGTTGCAGGAAATCATCCGCCGCCATCTCATCCCCCCCCAGCCTTTCCTCGACATTCTCGACGGCGTCGAAATGGACATCGACACCAGCCGCTACGAAACCTTCGCCGACCTCGAACGCTACTGCTACCGTGTGGCATCCGCCGTCGGCCTCGTCTCCATCGAAATTTTCGGCTACACCAAACCCGCCGCACGATCTTACGCCGTCGCCCTTGGCATGGCCTTCCAGCTCACCAACATCCTCCGCGATGTCCGTTACGACCTCGAACACTACGGACGCATCTACCTTCCCCGCGAGGAACTGCGCGCCTTTCACGTGGAAGAGGATGAGTTGTCCGACCCCCGCCCCTCCACCGGCAAGTCCGCCCTCATGCGCCTGCAATACTTCCGCGCCATGCATTACTTCCACAAAGCCGCCCGTCTGCTGCCCGCCGCCGACCGCCCCAACCTCATCGCCGCCGAGATGATGACCGAGGTATATTTCGGCCTGCTGCAGAAAATACGCGCCAAGGACTTTCCCACCCGCAGCCGGCCGGTGCGCCTCAACAAACTTCAGAAACTCCTCGCCCTGCACCGCGCCCGCCGCGGTGCCGCCATCAACCGCAAGGGCATGGCTCCGCCGCGCAACATCGCCGTCTGGGGAGGCGGTTTTGCCGGCATCGGCGCCGCCATCGAGGCCGGCATCCAGGGCCATACCCCGGTCGTTTACGAGGCCAAAAGCTACATCGGCGGACGCGCCCACAGCTTCCAAGACGCCCGCTCCGGACTTACCCTCGACAACGGCCAGCATGTCATCATGGGTTGCTATCACCACTGCATCGAGTTGCTCGATCGCCTCGGCGTCATGCCCAAACTCGACACCCAGAACGGCATTCACGTCCCCTACGTCTCGGCCGATGGGAAAACCTTCGCCCTCAAAGCCGGTCCCTGGCCCGCCCCTTTTCATCTCCTCGCAGCACTCTTCGGATTCGGCGCCCTTCAGCCCATCGACCGCCGCGCCATCCTCCGCTTGGGCTGGCAGCTACGCTTCGGCACCCCACCCCCCCACCAACTCACCGCCGCCGCATGGCTCAAACGCCACGACCAGACCCCCGGCGCCATGCGCGCCCTCTGGGAACCCTTCTGCATCTCCGCCCTCAACGACGCCACCGTCACCGCCTCCGCCCGTCTCCTCCACCAAACCCTCAAGCAGTCCCTCTTCGGTGGACGCAAGGACTCCAGCATTCACATCTCCCGCTCCGGACTCAGCGACCTGCTCATGCCCGAAGCCCGCATCTTCCTCCGTTCCATCGGCGGCAACCTCCTGGCC
>CAZTYG010000441.1:0-1928 GCA_964617445.1 uncultured Blastochloridaceae bacterium | reverse complement strand
TCGAAGGCGCGGCGCGGGAAAAAAAGAAGGCGGAATGAAAGCAATCATCGCCTTAGCGGAATGGCTGCTATACCGTGATGGGATGAGTGGAAAGTTATTCGTGGTCGGCACCCCGATCGGGAATTTGGAGGATTTGACGCTGCGGGCGTTGCGGGTGTTGAAGGAGGCCGATTTGATCGCGGCGGAGGACACGCGCCACACCGGCTTGCTGCTCAAACACTTCGGCATCGAGACTCCACAGGCCAGTTATCACAAGTTCAACGAGCGCAGCCGTCAGGATGAATTTCTGGATCGCATGGCGGGCGGCGGGACCATCGCATTGGTGAGTGATGCGGGAATGCCGGGTGTGTCGGATCCGGGGGAGCGGTTGATCCGGTTGTGTATTGAGCGCGGGGTGGATGTGGAGGTGGTGCCGGGGCCGTCGGCGGTTTTGCATGCGCTGGTGGGTTCGGGAATGAAAATCACGCCGTTTTATTTTGGCGGATTCCTGCCGGTGAAGGGCGGAGCGCGGCAGAAAGAGTTGGCACGAGCCGGGGAGCGGGAGTGTACCAGCGTGTATTTTGAATCGCCGCACCGGATCATGAAGACGCTGGAGGATTGTTTGCTGTTGCTGCCGCAGCGGCAGGTTTGTGTGGCGCGGGAGTTGACGAAAAAATTCGAGGAGTTGCGCGCGGGCACGCCCGGGGAGTTGCTGGAGCATTACCGCAAGGAACGACCGCGCGGGGAGATCACCTTTCTGGTGGCGGGAAATTAAGCAGCGATGTGTGCGATGAAAGTGGATCCCAGCCTGCACCGGGTGTTAAAAAACGGAGAGACCGTGTTGGAACGTTGCGCCTATGCGCCGGGCTTTGCTTTTCGCAGTCGCGGCCTGTTGGGCAGGGAAGGATTGGGCGAGGGGGAGGGGATTCTGCTCATGCCCTGCAACTCGATTCACATGTTCGGCATGAAATTCGCCATTGATGCGGTGTTCCTCGACAAGACAGGACGTGTGCGGCATGTGTGCCATGACATCGCTCCGTGGAGGGTGTCGCGCATGGTGTTGAGTGCAAAAATGGTGATTGAGGCGCGGGCCGGTTGGGCGGCAGCGGCGGGGATTGGCAAAGGGGATGAACTCATTTTCGATCCGCAACCTGGATAAAATGACAGACGTGCGGGTCTCGCGCCGAACCAATGGGCCATGCGTTGGTAGAGGGGGATGCCGAAGAAGAGGTTGAAGGGAAAAGCGATGCCGAGCGAGGCGACGAGCTAGTAGCCGGGATTGGCGTCGGGGAGGGCGACACGGACGGCGGCGGGAGCGGCGATGAAGGAGGCGCTGGCGGCGAGGACGGCCAACAGCACCGTGCCTCCGTAGGACAGGCCGATGACGACACCGGCCAAAATGCCGAGCGTGGCCGGGATCACAGGCATCACGATGGAGAAAGCGCAGAGAAACAATCCGGCCTGGCGCAGACTGGAAAGACGTTGGGCGGCGGCCACGCCCATGCCCACCATGAAAACGGCCAGCACGCCCTTGAACGGCTCGACAAAAAATTGGTTGATGTCGGCCATACGGACAGGGCCGTTGATCATGCCCACGATCAGTGCCCCCAGCAACAGCTACCCGCCTTTGGGGCCGATTGCCAGGAGCAGGTAGATGCTGATGGCATCGTTGATCTGGGAGGGTAGCTGGAGGTCGGACTTTGCCAGACCCCCGATGATGCCCAATAGAAAAAGAAGAGAACCGGGTCGATCATTTCAAACATATCCGGTGCTACAACTGCGGAACGGCTGCGGGCTTTTCAAGCCAACTGCCGTGAAACACGGTTCAGGGCACCGCCGCTTCGGACTCCGGTTGGATGAACGGTAGTTCGATGACAGTGGGCCCGTCCTGCGGGACCTCCGGCGCTGGTGCCGGTTCGGGTTCCGGGATGCCAACGGCGAAAGGAATG
>CAZTYG010000440.1:1100-1942 GCA_964617445.1 uncultured Blastochloridaceae bacterium | reverse complement strand
TTTCGGCGCTTCTCCTCCTGCCGAATACACCGCCGAGTCCCTGCGCCAAACGTGGCTGGCCGTGCAGATCGAATCCCCCGCAGCCGTGCCCCACGCCCGCGCCATCGCGGAAGTGCCGGGCGTCGATTGTGTGTTCTTCGGCCCCGCCGATTACTCCCTGCTCAGCGGCATTCCCGGTCAGGGTGCCTCCGATCCCGTCGTGCGCGTCGCCGAACAGATCTGTCGCGAAACCCGCGCGGCTGGAAAAGTTTTCGGCAGTCTCGCTCTCACTCATGATCATGCCCGCAGACTTTTCGGCATGGGGGCGCAATTGGTCTACTTCTCCGGAGATATGACGGCCATCCGCCAGGGCATGACCGCCGTCCTTGCCACCCTGCGTGAGGCCGCCCGCGAAATGGGCATACAGATTCCTTCACAACAACCTAAATACCCATGACCCTTATCACCCGCGACCAACTTTCCCCGGAACCCCTGCCCGGACGTGTCATTCAAAAGGCCGTCGGCAAGGACGCCTTTTCTTCCAGCTCCCGCATGACCATGGGCTACGCCCATTACTCCGAATCCAGCGGGCCTATGGAACCCCATCACCACGCCGAGGAAATTGTCCACATCCTTGCCGCTTGCCACGGCAGTATGCGTTACGGTCCCGCCAAGGACAATTTGCCCCACCGCGTGGCCCTTCAACCCGGCATGACCCTCCACATCCCCGCACTCGAATGGCATGTCTTCGAATTCGCCCCCGGCGGTTTCGTGGACATCCTCTTCTTCTATGGCCAGGTGGATCAGATTCGTCCCGAAGAGATGCAAGCCGTCTAATTTCCCTGTGGTCGGCGATAACTCAT
>CAZTYG010000440.1:0-1090 GCA_964617445.1 uncultured Blastochloridaceae bacterium | reverse complement strand
TCAAAAGGAGTCGAGTGATGCAGGCTGTGTTTGATTGTAGAATCCGCACCGAGGCCAAGAGCCCGAACCCCCAAGCGTTATCGTCCGCCGCGGTATAGGGCGCGGAATTCCGCAGGCGACATACCCGTCTCGCGCCGGAACAATTCATACAACCGCGCGGGCTCGCGGAACCCGGCGTCAAACGCCACCTGCTCGATACTCTCGCCAGTGTGTGCCAACTGATGCCGCACCTGTTCCACCCGTGCCCGCGCCATTTCCCGGGCGGGTCCGTGTCCGATGTATTCCCGGAATTTTCGCTCCAGCGTGCGCCGGTTCACCCCCACCGCGCGGGCCAGCGCCGTCACCCCCTGGAGCCCGTCCGGACGGCGGACGAGAGCCAGAGCCGACCGCACCACCGGATCCTCCACCGCCAGCGTGTTGGTGGACTGCCGCGTCTCCACCGCCAACGGCGGATGCTCCAACAACTCCCCCGGAGCCCGTCCGCGCTCCAGCAACGCCTCCGCCCAACGCACCGCGTCCTCCCCCACCCGGGCCGAGGGCAGCGCCACGCTGGAAAACGGGGGGAAAGAAAGCCGGGTGACCAACGGGTCATTGTCCACGCCCAACAACGCCACATCGTCCGGGATGTGAAAGCCCGCGCCGCGGCAACTGCGCGCCAGATCGGCCGCCTGCAGATCGTTGTACGCCAAGACCGCCACCGGCTTTTCCAGCCCACGCAGCCACGGCAAGACCTCCGCGTCGCTCGCCTCCCACCGCTCCACTGGCACCAGTTGCGGTACTGTATCGCGTTCAAACACCGCGCACGCCACCCCCGCCGCCTCAAGCTCCCCCCGGAACCCCTCCAGCCGCTCCTGACTGTTCACCCGTCGCCGTTCCCCCACGAACGCGCAGCGCCGAAAACCACGTTCCAAGAAATGTCTTGCTGCCATGCGTCCGATCGCCCGGTTATCGAATGTTACCGTGGGAAAGCCGCACGGCCCGCGCACCCCCGATACATTTACCACCGGCCCGCCCCACCGTTTCAGGGCCTGCTCCCAAGCCGCGTCCCCGACCTGCGCCACCACCGCGTCCGCCTCCATCCGTCGCAGCC
>CAZTYG010000439.1:0-1945 GCA_964617445.1 uncultured Blastochloridaceae bacterium | reverse complement strand
ACACCACCGCCACCCCGGCCATCAAAAAATACAGCGCCAGCAGCACCGCCCCAAAGATCACATGCAAGGCCCGCGGCGGCGCAAAAGGAGTGGAAAAGGGGTCAGACCCTTTTTCTGCTTTTTCCAAGCGCTCCCAAACGACCTGCGCAACCGCCATCAGCACCACCGTTCCCGGTATCAACAATGTCCACGCCGCGGTGTCGTTGGTATTCCCGGTCTGACGCAATACATCCACCCAGGCCAGCACCAAGAGATAATGCGCCACCACCCATCCCGTGAAGATCGTCCATCCACTGCGGCGCAGATGTCCCCATGCCACCCATGCCGCCATTCCGACCAGGCCCGGCACCAACAGGTGCAGGAATCCGATGGGCCACCACGCTTCTGACATGGTGGGGTTCACCGGCCTGGCAACACTCGTCCATGTCAGCAAGAGACCCAACGGCAATGCCACCGTCAGCCACAACGTGAGTTCCAGCCACATCCTGCCCATTCGATCTTCCAAGGCCGGGAGGCGCAGTCCTTGCCGGTCCAATACCCACCAACCCATTGCCAGCACCCCTGCGAACCATCCCGACCACAACCAACCCGACCAGACAGGCATGGTTGTCACCGTGCCCAAGGCGGCGGCCAGCAACACGCAGATCAGCGATCCGGATAGGATCAAACAGGCCATGGTCCTCACCGAGCAACGCACCCACGCATGCAGAAGGAACACACCCACCCCGGTCAAAATCATCACCCATGACCCGGTGCCGACCGCCGTCGCATAGGCCTGCATCAATGTCGACCCCGCGTCATCTCCGGCTACCTGGCTCAGAATTATCAGTGCCGCATGAAATCCGATAACCGCCGCGCCCAAAAACAATGCCAGGCCGGAAGCCAGATCATCCAGCCAGGCTCCGGCCGCCGTGCCGCCCCATGCCGCACATCGATTACTCCTGCGCACGGCTTCCGCCCCGGCCCGCCAGAACAAGGCGAAGCAGAACAACGCCAGTGCCGTCCCCTGCCATGTCCGCACCTCCCCAAAGAACTCCAAGTGATAAGACACAGTTTCGGCACCCAACCACCACCACGCACCCTGCACAAAAGCCATAATCCCCGCCGCCTGCGCCAGCATGAACAATGCCTTGGATCGCAGCATCGCCGCGACCACCGCCACCGCCGCCGCCAGCCAGAACAACCTCAGCGTCGTCGGCCCTGCCTCCTGCAGACCCAGTGAAAACAAAGCCAGGACTCCCACCACCAGCAATACCGCCAACGCGCAGGTCCGGAATATTCCGCGAACCCCATCCGTCTCCGGCCCCGTGGGAAGAATGCTCCAAACCAGAAACAGGGTGGCCGAAACCAAACCGGCCCATTGCCATGGTGCGACCAGTTCCAGTTGCGCGGCAAACGTGGCGTCCAGCGCCTGGATCGTTGCCAGCAGAGTCAGACCCGCCGCCGCCCAGCCGGCCGGCCTCCAGCCCAACTTCAGCGCTACCGCCAATGCCGCAGCCGCATCCACCGCCAACACCCAGAATGCCCCATGGTCATCCGCCCTGCCCCAGCCATGCCAGAGCGCCAGACCGATCTGCACCGCCGCCACACCCATCGCCGTATGCAGCAACGGAGCGGCGCTCCACCAGACCTCGCCTGCCTCGCGCCGTCTGAACCACAACCATCCCCCCGCAAGTCCGCTCAACAACAAGGCACCACTCCATCCTGCCAGCGAGTCGGCGGAGAGATAAGCCGACCACAATTCCCGTGGCGAATCCGTTCCGGCGGCGAAGTCCGTGAACGCCGTCAAAAGCAGTCCCGTCACCCCCAGCACCGCAAACGCACAGGCCGGATAACCCACCCCGATCAGCCGCGTTCTCCATGACACGGCAAACATCAACACGGCATTGAGCAGCGCCATGCCCACAAAGACCACCGGCTGGTGCATCGCCAATCCCTGCCCCAA
>CAZTYG010000438.1:0-1948 GCA_964617445.1 uncultured Blastochloridaceae bacterium | reverse complement strand
GCGCACCATCACCTTCACCTCGTTGCGACCGCGCTGGATGCGCTGGGCTTCCTCGCCGTAAAAAGCCTGGCGCACCTGGCGGGCGAGGTCGGACAGGCTCAATCCGAGCGCCTCGGCGGCGGGCAGGATTTCCAGCTGCAACTCCTCCTTGCCGGCGCGAAAGTTGTCGGTGATGTCATAGACACCGGCGTAGTCCGCCAGCTTTTCGCGCAGCTCCGCGGCGGCGGCGGCCAGTATGTCCATGTTCGGGCCGCTGAGGGCAATATCGACGGGTTTGCCAACATGCACCAAGCGGGAGGTGAAGTTGAGTTCTACGGCACCGGGAATGTTGCCGACCAACTCGCGCCAGCGGCTCTCGACCCGTGCGCTGGTAACGCCGGGGTCGCGGTCGGTGGCCGGGGCCAGCTCGATGACAACCTCGCCAATGTGGCCCTGCGCGCCCGCGAGGTCGAGCTCGAAGGCCTGCTGGTAGGGCTGGGAGCCAACCGTGGCGAGGATGTGATTGAAGCTGTCATTCCCATCGCCGCCATTGCGGGTGTTCATCTCTTCTTTGATGCGCAGTGCCGACTGTTCGATCCTGCCGACGGCGGCGGCGGTGCGTTCGACCGGGGTGCCAATGGGCATTTCAACCCGGGCAATGATGAAGTCGGCGGGAACATCCGGGAAAAATACGAATTTCATCCAGCCGGTGGCGAGCATCATGACGGCGACGGCAAGGGTGGCGAGAAAACAGGTGACGGTGGCGTAGCGATGTTGGGTGAGGAAGAAGATCGAGCGGCGGTAGTAGATGCGAACGAAACGTTCCAGTCCATCGGAGACTTTGCGACGCAACCAGCGCCAGCCACCGGTGATACCGCGCAGGGGCTTGTCACTGCGCTCGGTACGCAGAGAAGAGAGGTGGGCGGGCAGCACCAGCTTGGATTCGATCATCGAGAAGAACAGACAGGGGATGACGGTGAGCGGGATGACAATCCAAATTTTCCCGGCGACGCCGGGGATGTTCATCATGGGGGTAAAGGCGGCCATGGTGGTGAGCACGGCGAAGGTTACCGGGATGGCGACCAGCTGCGTGCCACGCACGGCGGCCTCCACTCCCGCACCGATTTTCTGGCTCTGGGTATAGACCGATTCGCCGACCACAATGGCGTCGTCCACCACGATCCCCAGCACCAGGATCAAGGCGAAGAGGGAGATCATGTTGATGGACACTCCAAGAAGGGGGAACAGGGCGAAGGCACCAAGAAAGGAGAGCGGAATGCCGAGGGTGACCCAGAAGGCGAGGTTGAAACGGAGGAACAGGGCAAGCACCAGAAATACCAACAACAAACCCTGCAAGGCGTTGCGGATAAGCAGGGTCAACCGCTCCTGAAGATATACGGAGTCGTCCTTCCAGATGTGCAGTTCGACGCCCTCCGGCAGACGGTCACGAAAGGCATCGACGAATGCGTGGGCGGCATGGGCCACCTCGAGGGCGTTCTGGTCGCCGACACGAAAGACGTTGACAAGCGCGGCGCGGCGGCCGTCGAAGGCGCTGGAAACGGGGGTTTCTTCGAAGCCGTCGATGACGGTGGCAACCTCGCCGAGGGTGAGCCGTGTGCCGTCGGGGCGGGTGATGAGCACGATGCGCTCGAAGTCGTCCCGCCGGTAGGCCTGGCCCTTGGTGCGCAACAGCATTTCGCCTCCGGGAGCCTTGATCAGACCGCCGGGCAGGTCGAGCGAGGAGCGCCGGACGGCTTCGGCCACTTCGTCGAAGCCCAGTCCGTAGCGGCGCAGGGTGTGTTCGGATATTTCGATGCCGATCTCGTAGGGCCGGACACCGGCGATGGCGACCTGGGTGATGCCCGGCCACGCCATCATTTCTTCACGCACCAGATCAGCCAGGCGGCGCAGCGTGGTCTCGTCGATCTCGCCGGTGATGGCCACGCTCAACACTTGGTTGCGCAGGATG
>CAZTYG010000437.1:0-1948 GCA_964617445.1 uncultured Blastochloridaceae bacterium | reverse complement strand
CGCAGGCCGCCGAACCGCCGGTGCGCTGGGCTTCGTAGGCCAGCCGCAGCAGAGGGAACTTCTCGAGGTCGGGCGGGGCGAAGTCCCAGGTGCGGGCCTCGCGCCAGTCCAGGCGCGGGACCGGCGCCTCCAGCCGTTCCGGCCACGTCAGCGCGTATTGAATGGGCATCCGCATATCCGTCGCGCACACCTGTGCAATCACGCTGCCGTCGTTGTATTCCACCATGGCGTGCACTGTGGACTGCGGATGGATCACCACCTCCACTTCGTCTGGCGGAAAACCGAACAACCAGCAGGCTTCGATCACCTCGAAACCTTTGTTCATCAGCGTGGCGGAATCGATGGTGATGCGGGGGCCCATCTTCCAGGTTGGATGATTCAGGGCCTGCGCCGGTGACATATCCTTCAACTGTTCGCGCGGGGTATTGCGGAAGGGGCCGCCGGACGCGGTCAAAATCAATTTGGTGACTTCGGCGCGGCGGCCGGCGCGCAGGCATTGGTGCGCGCCGTTGTGTTCGCTGTCCACGGGAATGAGTTCGGCGCCGTGCCCGGCAACCGCCCGCATCACCAGGTCCCCGGCCGCCACCAGGGTTTCCTTGTTCGCGAGACCGATGCGCTTGCCAGCGCAGGCGGCCGCGTACGTGGCTTCGAGTCCCGCCACGCCGACAATGGCGGAAATCAGACAATCGGCTTCCGGAGCAACAGCGGCGGCGCGGTAAGCGGCCGCGCCGGCGGCTAATTCGGGATGGTCGCGGCGGGCCAGGCCCAGCGCCTCGAGCGCGGCCTGAAGCCGCGGCAGATCCGCCGCATCGGCTGTCACTGCGACTTCAGGGCGAAATTCTGCGATCTGGCGTGCAAGTTCGTCGATGTTCCGGCCCGCGATCAGGGCATGGACGCCAAAACGGTCCCTGCGCTGCCGCACGACATCCAGGGTGCTTTGGCCGATGCTGCCCGTGGAACCAAGGATCGTCAGTCGCTGCATGCCGAAACCACCGCCATCATATCATCCATGATTCCGCCGTTTGGCGAACAGATGGAACAGATGACGTAACGAACAACGGGCTCAACCTTGTTATTGTTTTGTGGAAGCAAGACCCAGAGGGCGCCAGGGAGGTGAATGCTTCAGGGGTCTTTTATTGAGGTTAGTCTCGCTTTGGTGGGAGTTGCCTCCCTGGCTTGATTTCAGTCTCTCATAGAATATTTGGGATTGCAAGCACTTTCTACAAAAAATTGTAGATCACTCGGCAACTTTTTTGACCTCGACCCCTGTCATCTTCTCTAACACCTTGATTGTAGAGCAGATATCCTCTTCGGCGTGTCCTTCCGCGATCGCCATCTGGAAAAGCTGATGAGTGAGGCCGGTCAAGGGGAGGGGGACATCGAGTTCGGAGGCCGATTCCAGCATGAGGCCGATGTCCTTGTGCATCCATCTGACTGAAAAATTGGTACTAAAGTCCCGGCGGAGGACGTAAGGGGCCTTAAAGGACACCAATCCGCTGCGTGCGGCCGAGTTGTTGAGGATCTCGAGCATGAGTTCGGGATCGACGCCCGCGCGGGTGGAGAGCACCATCCCTTCGTTGAACGCTTGTAACAAATTGGAAAGAATCAGGTTTTGAGTCAGCTTGGCGTGCAGGCCCTTGCTCGTGGAGCCGCAGTAATAAAGCTGTTTCCCCATCGGCTCCAGGTAGATTTTCGTTTTTTCATAGATTTCCGGGTCGCCGCCGATCATGAAAGTGAGCGTACCGCCCTCGGCGCCGGGTCTGGAACCGGTACAGGGCGCGTCGATGAAGTGGACCTGTTTGGCGGCCAGGGCGGCGGCGGCGCGGTGGGCGTAGGCCACCGAGACGGTGGAGCAGTCCACCACGACGGCGCCGGGACGGATTGTGGAGAGCAGGCCGGCGTCGCCGAGGGTGACGGTCTCCGACATGGCGGTGTCGCCGACGCACAG
>CAZTYG010000436.1:848-1960 GCA_964617445.1 uncultured Blastochloridaceae bacterium | reverse complement strand
TGTGGGCGACTTTGTCGCTGAGAATACCGATGCCGTGGTCGCGCACGTAGAAGCCGATTGTGGTGGGGTCGTTGCCGGGCGGTTCCACACCGAGGCGCACGACCTGGCCGTTTTCGGAGTATTTGATGGCGTTGTCGAGCAGGTTGTAAACAACCTGTTCGAGGCGGAGGGGGTCGCCCTCGACCAGCCCGGTGTTCGCGGGAATGTCGAGTTCCAGACGGCAGTTTTTGGCACGGAACAGATGGGACCAGTCCTGGCTGATGCGTTCGAGGAAAGGCCGGACTTGCACGGTGGCGTAATCGAGGTTGATCTGGCCGGACTCAAGTCGGGAGAGGGTGAGGAGGTCGGATACCAAGGCATTGAGGCGGTCGGAGTGGCGTTTGAGGACCTGGAGAACCCGCTGGATTTCCACTGCGGGAAGATTGGGGTTGCCGAGCAGGGTTTCGAGGTAGCCGTGAAAGATAGCCAGCGGTGTGCGCAGCTCGTGGGAAACGTTGGCGACAAATTCGCGGCGTAGGTCTTCGAGCTGTTTGATGCGGGAGATGTCGTGAAAGACGACGACCAGGCCGCGCAGGCGGTCGCTGTCGCGGTCGCCGCGCATGGGGGAGACGCTGACCTGGTAAACGCGACGGGGGGCGTCACGCCCGATGACTTCGTCGATGACGACCTCGCCAGTGGCCTCGCTTTGTTCTTGGCGGACACGGTCCATGATGCTCTGGACATCGGCGTGGCGGACGACGTCGATGGCCTGGCGTCCGACGACCTCGCCGCGGGCGTGGAACATGCGGGCGAAGGCGGAGTTGGCGACCTGGATGGTGCATTCGGGGTCGGTGATGATGACGCCCTCGGCCATGCTGGCGAGAATGGTGCGCAATCCGAATCCCTCGGTGCGCGCCTGGGCGCGGAGATCGTCTAGCTTGCCGTCGATGAGTTGCAGATCGCGGACGATTTCACCGAGGCCCCAGGCTCCGTCGCGAACGAAACCGCCTACCGGTTCGTCGCGGGCCAGCCCGCGTGCCAGTACACGGATACGCCGGATGGGCTTTACAACGCGAAGGTAAATCCACCCGAGCAGTCCCGCCCCCAGCAGAATCAACATGAGGTCGGAGGTG
>CAZTYG010000436.1:0-838 GCA_964617445.1 uncultured Blastochloridaceae bacterium | reverse complement strand
ACATGCCGGGAAGTTTACACCACTGACTCGCTCATGCGATAGCCAACTCCGCGGACGGTTTCGACGTAGTCGGCAAGGGGGCCGAGTTTTTCGCGCAGACGGCGCACATGGGTGTCCACGGTGCGGGTGTCGATGACGCTTTCGTAGCCCCAGACATCATTGAGCAGCCGGTCACGGGTCTGCACCCTTCCGCGGCGCTCCATGAGAATGGCCAACAGGCGGAATTCCGTGGCGGTCAACTCGACCAGCTTGCCGCGCACCTTGACTTCGTGGCGACTGTGGTCCAAGAAAAGGTCACCCACTTTGATTTGTTCTTGTTTGTCTTCGCCTGGTTTACTGCGTCGCAGGACGCTTTGCACGCGCAGGAGCAACTCTCTGGGGCTGAACGGCTTGGTGACATAGTCATCGGCCCCCAATTCGAGGCCGACAATGCGATCCACCTCGTCGGACTTGGCCGTGAGCATGATGACCGGAATTTGACCGGTGATGGCGTCGCGTTTGAGGGCCTTGCATACCTCGACACCGGACATCTTGGGCAGCATGAGGTCCAGAACAATGAGGTTGGGGGTCTCGGACTTGGCCTTGGCCAGCCCGGTCTCGCCGTTGTCGGCGGTCAACACCTTGTAGCCTTCCGCCTTTAAATTCATCGCCACCAGATCGATCACATCCGGTTCGTCGTCGATTATCAAAATTTTTGCAACCATGCAGGGGTTCCAAGGTTTAAGTGGCAGAATCGAGGGCACAAGCTTCCTCGTGTTAAGATTCTGTGTCAACCCGTCGATACAAGGCTTTCACACAAAAAAAGGGCGGGAGTGCGTCAAGGAGGTGGGTAATGACT
>CAZTYG010000435.1:0-1967 GCA_964617445.1 uncultured Blastochloridaceae bacterium | reverse complement strand
AATGGAGCAACGATCATAGAAAAGAGCACAGAGGTCAGCACAATCTGGCCGACCTGCCGTTCGATCACGCCCGCGTCCAGCGCGATGGCGAGCAGAGCGAAGCCGAACTCGCCGCCCACCGCAAGCAGCCAGCCGGTGCGCCAGGCAGTCAGGGGGTCATTTCCCGCAACGCGTACCATCTGCGCCACCAGCACGGTCTTGATGAGCAACAAGATCGTTGCGCCGGCCAACGCCCAATCCCAAATCTGCGGGATCGCCGACAGGTCAAACAGCATGCCGATCCCGACAAAGAACAAACCAAGCAACACATCGCGAAAGGGCCGGATGGTGGATTCCACCTGATGGCGGAACTCGGTCTCGCCCAGCATCATACCTGCCAGGAACGCACCGAACGCCATGGACAGTCCAAGACTACTGGTGGTCCATGCCGCAACCAATGACACGAACAGCACGGTCAAGGTGAACGCCTCGGCCGAGTGTTGCTCCGCAACCAGGTAAAACAGTGGACGCAACACCCACCTCCCGACCAGAAAGACTAATCCGAACGCCAGGGCGGCCTTGGCAAACGCCAATCCGAGGGAACCGGCCAGTGCTGCAACTCCCGTTGTAGCCGTGGCGAGGACGGGAATAACAACCACGAAAGGGATGGCGGTGACATCCTGGAAGACGGACATGGCAATACCCAGCCGCCCGTGCCGGCTGTGCTCCTCACCCTGTTCGGTGAGTTGCTTGCTGATAATGGTGGTGGAGGACTGGGCAAAGACCGCTCCCACCACAAAGGCCGCGGCGACGGGCAGACCCATAAGCCACGCTACGACTCCTACGGCGATCGTGGTAAGCAGGATCTGACCCGTACCCAGCCCTAGCAATTGATGACGCAAAGCGTGGATCTGCGGCATCGAGAAATTCAACCCGATGGTAAATAACAGGAAGACGAGGCCGAACTCAGCCAGTGCCCGAATCGGCTGCGCTTCGATGACCGGACCGGGGGTGTACGAACCGAGCAGAACGCCGACAAGAAGGTAGCCGAGACTCGAGGGAATACGCAGCCGGTGGAATCCGACCACAACCACGACGGCCGTCCCGAGCAAAAGAAGAGACTGCGGAAAAAACTCGTCAATCATTAGGGCCTTCCGGAAATATCTTGGGCATCATGGATTAGATTTGAAGTTGTTGTTGCGTCACAGGCGGGCGAATACCGAACGATTCTGTCTGCTGCGAAGATACTCCACAGCTAGTCACGCGGAATCCCCATGGCTTCGATCGGCGGCGTGAAACCCGGCCCTGCTTTAAAGTTTAGCCTGTTCTATCCACCGGGATAGACGATAGGCCCTGCAGTCTATCCGGCCAACCAATCCCAGTCAAAGACGGTCCGCGAAGTTCTACACTCCACGTCCACCTCAATTGAGTACTGGCGTAGAGATATTTGTCGTGCTGATGGGCTGATGTCCAATCAGTTTCTGAGCCCCCGAAAAGGATCAATGTCAGGTCGCGCCTTGCCATTACACATATCCAGCCGACAGAGTTATGCTCTTATCGGCACGAGGGACTTTTGCTTCATTGTTACCTCCGACCCAGGGCTGAGCGCTTTCAGATCCGCCTTTCTGAAGAAAAGGGACACGACTGTTTCGAGGAGTACACCTCACAGAGGAGATGATTCCCGATTCATAATTTGGGAAATGACGGAGCCGGAGCGATTCCCGTTCACGAACTGCAGGAATGATGAGATAGATGATGCCATACAGGCGAAAAAAGATTTTACATCTCCCCCTAGAGGGACCTGTAAAATCAGTAGGGACGCCGACCGCATATAGGGCTTTTGGCTCAAGGACCGGCAGGGTTCTGATTTGATACGTTGCCTGACCTATGGAAATCGGCATCGTCGGTCTACCCAACGTCGGCAAATCCACAATTTTTAACGCTCTGACCTCCGGCAGCGCCGCGGCGTCGAACTATCCCTTCACCAC
>CAZTYG010000434.1:1673-1969 GCA_964617445.1 uncultured Blastochloridaceae bacterium | reverse complement strand
GACGAAATCCACACCGTGGTCGGCGCGGGCAAAGCCGAGGGCTCCATGGACGCCGGCAACATGCTCAAACCCATGCTCGCCCGCGGCGAGTTGCACTGCATCGGCGCCACCACGCTGGACGAATACCGCAAATACATTGAAAAAGACGCCGCCCTCGAACGCCGCTTTCAGCCCGTGCTGGTGAACCAGCCCACCGTCGAAGACACCGTCTCCATTCTCCGCGGCCTGCGCGAGCGCTACGAACTCCACCACGGTGTGCGCATCCAGGACGCCGCCCTCGTCGCCGCCGCCCAACT
>CAZTYG010000434.1:0-1663 GCA_964617445.1 uncultured Blastochloridaceae bacterium | reverse complement strand
AAGGCGATCGACCTTGTCGATGAAGCCGCCGCCAAACTGCGCACCGAGATGGAGTCCATGCCCGAGGAACTCGAATCCCTCGAACGCCGCCTCATGCAGCTCGAAATCGAACGCGAGGCGTTGAAGAAAGAAAAAGACACCGCATCCAAAGACCGTCTGGCCGCTTTGGAAAAAGAACTGGCAGAAATCAAATCCTCCCGCGACTCACTCAAAGCCCAGTGGGACGGCGAAAAAAGCCAGATCGACCGGCTCAAAAAGCTCCGCGAAGACCTGGAACACGTCCGCCATTTGATCGACGTTGCCCGCCGCAATGGTGACCTCGCCCAGGCCTCCGAACTCCAATACGGCAAACTGCCGGACCTCGAGAAGCAACTCAAGGACCTCGAATCTGCGCTCACCGACAAGAAAGAGGGCCAACTCCTGCGCGAAGAAGTCACCGAGGAGGAAGTCGCCGAAGTCGTCGCCCGCTGGACCGGCGTGCCCGTGTCCCGTCTGATGGAGGGCGAAAAAGAAAAACTCCTGCGTCTCGACACCATCCTCCACCAGCGGGTCATCGGCCAGAACGAAGCCGTGCAGGCCGTCGCCGACGCCGTCATTCGCGCCCGTTCCGGCATGAAGGACCCCAAGCGCCCCATCGGTTCGTTCATCTTCCTCGGCCCCACCGGCGTCGGCAAAACCGAACTCGCCCGCGCCCTGGCCGAATCCCTCTTCGACTCCGAGGAAGCCGTCGTCCGCATCGACATGTCCGAATACATGGAAAAACACGCCGTTGCCCGCCTCATCGGCGCGCCCCCCGGCTACGTCGGTTACGAAGAAGGCGGCCAGCTCACCGAGGTCGTCCGCCGCAAGCCCTACGCGGTGATCCTCTTCGACGAAATCGAAAAGGCCCACCACGACGTCTTCAACATCATGTTGCAGATTCTGGACGACGGCCGTCTCACCGACAGCCAGGGCCGCACCGTCAATTTCAAGAACACCCTCATCATCATGACCTCCAACATCGGCTCCCCACTGCTACTGGAAAACGCCGGCGATGGTGTCATCGACGATTCCACCCGCACCAAAGTCATGGCCGAGCTGCGCAAACACTTCCGCCCTGAATTTCTCAACCGCGTCGATGAAACCGTGCTCTTCACACCACTGACGCTGGAAGACCTGAAAAAAATTGTCGATCTCCTGCTGATTCAAATCCGCGGCCGTTTGGAAAGTCGGCACATCGATCTGGAACTCACCGATGCCTCCCGTGCCTTCATTGCCGAAAACGGCTACGATCCGGTGTATGGTGCCCGGCCGCTTAAACGATACCTCCAGCGCGAAATGGAAACCTCGCTTTCACGCAAACTTCTGGCTGGCGAAATCACTGACCACTGCCGCGTCCGTGTCGATGTGAAAGACGGGGCGCTGAGCTTTGCGGCGACGCCGTTGAAAGACACCAGGGATTAAGAGGCCGTCTCAGGGTCGGATTTAACGCGGAGACGCCAAGACGCGGAGGGCGCAAAGGGGAAGGCGGAACTGGGGGGGGCACCCCGCAGCAGGCGGGAGTCCAAGCTGTAGGACGAGTGTTCCGCTCGTCGAGATGATCCACCTTGGTTCACGGGGGAGTCATTGCCTCATGCTGATCCATCCCAAAACAAAGCGGCGACACCGCTTTGGCAACGCCCGG
>CAZTYG010000433.1:0-1977 GCA_964617445.1 uncultured Blastochloridaceae bacterium | reverse complement strand
GACGCAGTCCGCCGACTCCTCGAATCCGCGCCCCTCCAACCCGGCGACTTCATCCTCCTCCCAGAGATGTTCGACACCGGCTTCTCGCTCAATGTCGGCGTCACCGCCGATCACGATGGCCGCTCAGCCGTCTTCCTCTCCTCAATCGCCGCACAATCACGCGCCTTCATCCAGGCCGGTGTCACCGCCAACGGCCACGACGGCCGCGCCAGAAACCGCGCACTCGTCTTCAATCCCGATGGCCGCGAAATCGCCCGATACGACAAAATCCACCCCTTCTCCTTCGGCCGAGAACCGGAATGCTTCAGCGGCGGCGATCGCGTCATCCTCTGGAACTGGCAGGGACCCGCCCGAAACGATTCCCTCACCGTCTGCCCCATCATCTGCTACGACCTCCGCTTCCCCGAACTCTTCCGCGCCGCCCTCTCCCTCGGTGCCCAGGCCTACGCCATCGGCGCCAACTGGCCCTCCGCACGCGCCGAACACTGGCGAGCCCTCGCCATCGCCCGAGCAATCGAAAATCAGGCCTGGATCCTCGCCGTCAACCGCTGCGGCAGCGATCCCCACCTCCAATACCCTGGCGCCTCCCTCGTGATCGACCCCCAGGGCAAAGTCCTCGCCGAAGCCGGCGAATCCGAAGCCGTCCTCACGGTCGAACTCCCCGCCGACTCCCTCAATCAATGGCGAAACGCCTTCCCCGCCTGGCAGGATCCCCGTTCCGGACTCTTGCCGACCATCGACCCCGATGGCCGAATTCAGGTCCAGAACCGGCCTTCACCCCCCAGATAGCGTCCGCGGCAATTCCCCATGTTGCCCCACCCTCCCCGCTTCAGCCGGACGACCGCGCCGGTCGTGAGATCTGGGCAAACATTTCCAATTGAAGGGTTGACTCCCCCTCGGATGCTGGTATCTTCGCTTCCGTTGAGTCGAGTAAGTCTATACAGGGAGCGAGAGAGCGGTTCGTTTTCTACGCACCCTCTAGGGAAGCACTAAATCACATTTCAGTTCAGGCCCTCGGGCCTTGGTCGCAGTTGACTCCTCCGTGGTGAACACTGCTGTCCCGGTGCAATGCCGGATGACGCAGATGTGGCAAGTTCCACGGATTCCCTGTGCCCGCTTCGCCGGTGGTAAATCATCGGCGAAGCGGTTCTCTTGGTGTGGACGGTTTTGTTGAGACCCGTTCACGCCCCGCCAGGCCGGTTTCTGCCAGGCGGAACATTTTGAAACGTCCCGTTTCAGGCGAGGGAAGCCTGTTCCAGAGGTCGTTGCCCAAACGAAGCGAAGATTTTCGCTTTGTTTTCGTGCGCACATCTTGCATTGGCGGCGCGACCTCGATATCTTCCTCAACATGCGGTGCGAGCACAGGGTCACCGCAGCGGTGGAGGTTGAAAGACGCCGCAAATGGCAGACTTCCAACAGCCCTGTCCGGGCACGGACAGGTCTGTTTTTCGGACGCTCGACGTCCAGCAAACTGCCACACACTTCGGAGGAGTTACGCCGGGGCTTGGGAAACCATGCCTCGGCGTTTTCATTTCGGACCCCCGCCACCAGCGCCCCATCCAAACCGCTCCGGTCGCGCCGGTCCTCCCGGTCCTGACGCGCAAACCTCAGGCCATACACCGCTTCCAACTTGTCCCAACCCCCCGCAGTGCTACTTTATGAGGGCGCAGGAAGCGCCTCGCACGCCGTGGAGGGCGTTCGCACCGGGCAAACGCCCGCCACGCGAGGCAGGTGCAGAGTCAAGAGAGAAACGATGCCGACCCAGCAACACCCGGTAACCTGATCCGCCCACCCGCAAGGTTCTGAACACTTCGACCGAACCCTTCCGTCGGCCGTGCGTCAGATTCTCGGCGAGTGCGGCGAAATGCGTTCGCCCGGATTCGGGCCGCCGAGGGGATATTCAAAGATGCTGAAGAAAAACAAGAGTCGTGCCATGCCCCGCAAGCCGCGCCGAGCCACCGGGGTCGCCGCGGTCCG
>CAZTYG010000432.1:0-1979 GCA_964617445.1 uncultured Blastochloridaceae bacterium | reverse complement strand
AGTGGGGCGGGTGGGTTTAGCGGACTTGGATTTGGATGGTTGGGGAGGGGTATGAAAATGGGGGTTGGAATGTGGGCGGGGGGCGGGGATGCTTTGGGGATGTCCGCCGATGTCCCGACGTTGAAGTTGAAACCGCGCGCGCCTTCGCGGGCGGTGGAGGGACATCCGTGGATTTTTGCGGGGCATGTGCAGAAGCTCCCGGGGGCGGAGTGGGATGGGAAAACGGTTTTTGGCCGGGATGGGAACGGACGGTTCCTTGGATCGGGGATTTTTAACAGCCGGTCGCAGATCGTGTGGCGGAGGTTCAGTCGGGAGCGCGTTGCGTTTGATGCAAATTATCTGGCGGCGGCGCTGGCGGCGGCGGTGGGCCGTCGCAAGGCGGACGCGGCGCGGCGGCTGGTGTGGTCGGAAAGCGATTTTATTCCGGGTTTGGTGGTGGATGAGTATGAGGGGGTGGTGGTGGCGCAGTTCTTGACCCGTGCGGTGGATGATCTGCGTGACACGGTTGTGGATTTGTTGGCGGGGTTGTTGCGTCCGCAGGCGGTGGTGGTGCGAAATGACGCCGGGGTGCGGGCGAAGGAGGGCTTGCCGGTGGGTGGCGCGGAGGTGGTGCGCGGGGATGTGCCGGAGAATTTCGAGGTGGAGATCGGCGGCATTCGCTACGGGTTTGATCCGGTGGGGGGGCAGAAGACGGGTTTTTATCTGGACCAGCGGGAGCAGCATGTGCGGGTGGGCGGTCTGGCGCGGGGTCGGCGGGTGTTGGATGTCTTCTGCAACCAGGGCGGCTTCGCGCTGCAGGCGGCGCGCAATGGTGCGGCGCGGGTGATGGGTGTGGACTCCTCGCCTGATGCGATCACGGCGGCGCGGGCAAACGCAGCACGCAACGGCTTGTCGGTGGAGTGGACGGAAGCGAACGCATTTGATTATTTGCGGACTCTGGAGACGGGTTCTTGGGATTTGATCGTATTGGACCCGCCGCCGTTCGCGCACGGCAAAGGGGGAGTGGACGGAGCGTTGCGCGGGTACCGGGAAATTCATGTGAGAGCGTTCAAGGCGCTGGCACCGGGGGGATTGTTGGCGACATATACTTGTTCGCACCGGGTGGGTATGGAGATGTTTCGCGGGGTGGCGGCGGAGTCGGCCGTGGATGCACACCGGGAGGTCCGGGTGCTGGATGTGTTGCGCCAGCCGGAGGATCATCCGGTTTTGCTTAATTTTCCGGAGAGCGAATATTTGCACGGGTTGTTATTGGAGGTCGCATGAGGGTGCGGCAAATGGTGGGGATGGCGCGGTGGGCGTTGCTGTTGTTGTGCACGGCCCGGGTGGTGGCGGTGGAGCCGATTACGGCGGTGGACGCGGACGGGGTGGAGCGGACGTTGAACCGGATCGGCGTGGTGACGGTGGTGGTGTACTCCAACCCGGCTTTGCAGGACTGGACTCGGGCAACCGGGGAGCTTTTGTATCCGTTTCAGGGGAGGGAGGGATTCCGGTTGGTGGTGGTGGCGGACCTGCGCGGGACGCTGGCGTCGTGGGCAAAGGGGATGACGCATCGGCGCATGATGGAGAATTTGGACCGCGAGGCGCAACTGGTGGCCCCGTTTTATGTTCAGAACGGAAATTCGGGTGATCCGCGCGGGGATTTATCGGCGGTCGCCGACTTTCACGGGGATCTGTCGCAGGAGCTGGGGTGGGAACGGCGGGGCAACCACAAAAGGGTGATTCTTTTCGGACGCGAGGGCAGGGAGCTGGCGCGATGGGAGGAGTTGGAGAATCCGCGCGAGCTGACAGACGCGTTGGCGAGGGCGTTGCCATGAGCGGCGGGGGGGTTCTAGTGGGCACGCGGGGCAGCGCACTGGCGACGACACAGACAGGGCAGGTGCTGGACGCGTTGCGCGCGGCTAACACGGGTGTGGAGCTCGAAGTGGTGGTGATTCGGACTTCCGGGGACGAGGGGCGGGCTGGGGGGGCGGGGGCTTTGG
>CAZTYG010000431.1:0-1984 GCA_964617445.1 uncultured Blastochloridaceae bacterium | reverse complement strand
CAGGTGATGCTGCTGGTTTCCATTCTGCTGCCCGCAGGCGGACGCGACAGCCTGGCCTCTGACTGGGGACTCGATTCCCCCGCGCTTTGGGTTGAAATGGTCTCCCTGCTCGTGATCTGGCTCGCCATCGGCTGGCGCGGACGCGGAATCGGACGCCACTCCCCAGCCCACTACTCATGGCACCTGCTCTATTGGTTCGGCCCCGTGATCGTCGCCCAATGGCTGCTGGCATGGCCGGTGTTCATCCCGCGCCTCGACATCATCCTCGCCGCCACCCTGATCATCGGCACCTGGCTCAGCGCCGCCGACTGGATCGCCATCCGCCAAGGAATCTGGCACTTTGACGAACAACAAATTACCGGCCACAAACTCAGCGGAAAAATGCCCTGGGAAGAAGTGCTCTTTTTCTACCTCACCAGCCTGATCGTCGCCCAGAGCTACCTGATGTTCCTGCCCGAAGCGCTGCGTTAGCGCCCCTCCCGCAGACGTTGACGGACCGCTTCCAACTCCAGAACCGTGTGCATATCGCGAGGGCGGCCCATGGCGCGTTTCGAATCGATCATCGCGTCCAGCGACAGCACACGGATATTCACGTCCCCGATCCGTATTTCTTCGCTACGGGCCACACACGTTTCGTAATCCCCCACCCCGGTCACCTCCCCCAAACAATCCAACTGCCCCAGGTCCGTCCCAAGATACAAGTTCTTCAGGCCTTCGCGCCCGGCCTGCTCCTCGGTGAATAGCAATTTTTCCGGTGTCATGCGATGCACCGGTTGGTGATCCCGCAGCGCACGCCAGACACGCACCCAATTCTGCCTCTCAGCTCGCACCACCACATCCACATCACGGGTCACAAGGGTCGACCCCAAAGACACCGCTCCAAAGCCTCCCACAAGTACGAATTCAACGCTCTGACGCTCAAGCTTGCGAAGCAGATCGATGAAGTTATTCACCGCCGCGCGCCTTCCTCAAACTATCCACCAGACCGCATGCGGCCTCATTCTGTCGCATCCGCTCCTCGGGCGAGAGTAGAAGATTGGCCTCTAATAGCGAAAGGTCGATTCCATAAGCCGCCGCGCGTTCGATCGGGGTTCGTCCGTCATCTGTTCTCCAGAAAACCTCCAGTTCCGGTGGCAGTGGGATTTCCTGTTCCATCCCACAAATCTTATCCATCAACCCTCATCCTGTCCATGCCCCCTTGCGGCGCGCACCCGGTCGTATATCCACCATGGCGCGTAATAGACAACAAAAGAAACCAATGCGATACCCTGCAAACTCAAAATATACCAGGGCCAGGGGCCCAGATGGTCGATCAGGCTCGCATTGCGCGGCGGCTCCATCAAATATCCGAAATTCGTATCCAACAGCATGTTGGTCACCCCGGCAACAGCCACAAAAACCTGTAAATAAAGAAACGCCCAGATGATCGACCCGGCCCGCGGTCTCAACCCCAGTGCGAAAATCATGTACAGAATGGCGATGATAATCCCGGCATGGCCAACGAAAAAAAGGATGAACCGGATGTGTGGAAATCCGTAATGAAGGTCCGGGGTGATCGTGGCCTGCAACGTCCCGGCCAGCCCCCAGAAATAGGCGATTTCAAAACACCACTGTCGCCGCCAGATCAAAGCCGCGATGGTGGCGAATACCAGCCAGTCGCACAGATGCATCGGCAGGAAGTTGGTCCAATCCACCGAACCCGGCGCAGCCCGGTTTTCCAGCACCAGCCGGACAATCAACGCGACCAGCAGCGCAACAAGCATCCCCGCCAGGCCCCAGGAAAAAAAACGCTCCCAAACCTTCGATCCCGTCCACCGGACCCATGCCACCATCCCCCAAGGCAGAACGACCGTCAGCGCCAGCACCACCAAATGGGCTGGCCCGAACAACACAAACTCTGGCGCCGCTTCATGCACCCCGCCATCCAAGCAGCACCCCCCAACCCGCCAAGCCCAAACACCACCCTCCCACCCCGTTATCCCTC
>CAZTYG010000430.1:0-2018 GCA_964617445.1 uncultured Blastochloridaceae bacterium | reverse complement strand
TGTGAATATGCGCCTTCGTCGCGCCTTGCCCACGGGATTTTCTTCTTGCAAACCGGCATTCCAGCACTTTTTAGACGGCCTCTGAGAGGAACTTGATCCGCGCCTCCCAGGCTTTCCGCCCCAGATATCCCCGCAGCTCGATCTCGGATGGCAGAAAAGGATCCGGCTCCGCTGCACGGTTCCATCCCATGATCGCTTCGCGTAGATGCACACGCCGGTTGCCTTTGCGCATCCGGGTAAGAGCGTCCATACAGGTGCGATAGCCCTCGTTGATCGCACGAAAATTCCATGCCCGTGCTACGATCCTTGCCGGTGCGTAACCGCCCAGCATGGACGCCTCCACCGCCACCAATGCGTCGCCCTCCACCTCCAACTCCTCCCGCAAGCCCAAATAACATCCTGACTTCATCAGCTGACTGAGGGAACATGGATATGCTGAGTCCATCAGCTGACGAAGTGAGTGTGTGACTTTGTGGTGGGGGGGGCAGGGGAGGGAAGGTCAGCCGCCGGCCCAGGTGGGTTTGTGGCGCTGGTGGTAGAGGTGTTCTCCGGCTTTGGGGACGTATAATATGCCCTCGGCTTCGCGGTCTTGGAACTCTTCGATGCGAATGTCGGCGGGGTTGCGGTAGCCGAGGTTGATTTTGCGGCAGGTGGCTTCGGGGATTTGGGTGGCGAGGATCACGCGGACGCGCGGGGTTTCGACGCCGGTATGTTCGTTGTAGGTGCCGATGCCGTGGACGTGGGTGGAGTGGGCGAGAATGCCCCATGGATGGTGTTTGAATTTATCCCATTGTTTGAGGAAGTAGTCGCGGCAGTGGTAGCCGATGGCTTCGATGAGATGTCCGTGGGTGATGGAGACCTCGGAGAGATGCGGGGCGTAGATGATCAGCTCGGCGCCGTCGGCGAGGACAGGCTCGAGTTTGTACATGCATTTACCGGCGACCCAGAGTTCGTCATACATGGGCGGGGCGCAGGACAGGACGCGGTGGAAGGGGCGGTCCTTGTGAATGATGTGGACGGTGCGGGAATGGTCGCTGGCGGCGTCCCACGCGGCTTCCGGGGTTCCGGCGTAGAGTCCGTAGTCGCCTTTTTCATCGCCGACCATGCAGAAGCAGTGTTTTTCGTGGGGGACGAGTGCACCCGCCCGGTCCACAACTTTACGCACCGGGGTCCATTTGTTACCGATGATCATGGGGTTGGTGACGACGGCGCCGAGCCAGTGAAAGAAGTTGAGGATTTCGGGACCGCCGATGCCGGGGAAGAAGTATTTGTTGCCGCCGGAAAAGCCGACGACCTCGTGGGGAAAGACCGGTCCCATAATGACCAGGGTGTCGTAGTCGAAGATGCGCTGGTTGATATCGACTGGCACGTCCATGGCAAAAAGGCCGCCGGAGAGGTCGTGGATTTCGGCGGCGGGTATGGTGCCGATGCGGCGCAGGGTTTCGGGCCGGTCCCAAGAGTGGTTGATGACCTCGATGCCGGCAAAGGGGCCGCGCCGTTCTTCTTCGGTCCACTCCATACGGTTGCAAATTTGGGCCTCGGTCATGGGCGGGTGGGTGCCGAGGGCGATCATGATGTCCACCCGCGCAGCGCGGGGGGAGACTTCCGCATGGAAGGCGCGAAAGAGGCGTCCGAGGGGTGCGGTGCGGGTGCCGTCGGGGACGATGCAGAGAACGCGCTTGCCGTCCCAAGAGCCGTGGGCGGAGGTGTAATCGGCCACGAACCGGCGCACCTGCACTTGCGACATGGTGGTGCCTTTCTCCAATTGAATGGTTGCCGCGCTCATTGTCCCCTGCATTTCTGTGACATCATTTCAGATATAGCCGCAACGGCAGGGAGTTGCCAAGCGCGCGCCATGAGACAGCTTCTCAGGGCCGGATCCAACGGTCTTCGCCGCGAAAGTCGCCGGCGACTTTCCATTTGCGCTTTTGATAGACGAAGGGGACGGGGAAGGTTTGCTGGCCGCGTTCGAAGTTGCCGCCGCGTCCGGAACGAGTGATCTCGATTTCGGCGTAGTC
>CAZTYG010000429.1:0-2021 GCA_964617445.1 uncultured Blastochloridaceae bacterium | reverse complement strand
GACACGGTAAAGGTAACCCTCGCCCTCAGCCGCCACTCGGTCGAGTTCTTCAAAAACGAAGCAGCCAAGCAACAAGTGCCCTACCAGCACTTGATCCGGGCCTTGATCGACGGGTACACGCGGCGGATGGGCTGAGGCAGGAGGAAAAAGGGCGGGGGAAATGATTTACCTCGCGGCCCCCTCGGGATTTTTGGGTGGGGCGCGTGAGGAGGGCGGCGGGCGATTTTGGACGGCGCAGCGTAGTGGGGCAGGCTGAAAGGTTAAAGAGGGAGGTGTCCCCTTTTGCCCGCCCACGGCCCCCTCGGGATTTTGTGGTGGGGCGGGTGACAAGGGTGGTGGGCGGTCTTGATCAGAGCGGCGATGGAGCTGCGGAAGAGTTTAAAGGTTACAACGGGAGATGTCCCTCTTGGCGGGGCTGCCAAGCGGTTGCTTTGTGCAGCAAGATGTGGCACTACTGGCGTCGAGGGGATCATAAGCTCACTGTAAGCTAGGGAAGAAACTTATGCGTACCTTTCTAACCCTTTTTGTCTGCACATTTTTAGTTTCATGTGCCCCCGATGGCCAGCATACTCAACCCATGGAACCAGCTCCCGACCAGCCGCCGGGTCCTGTAATTGGAAATCCGGAGCCTCCGGCCCCTCCGGGTCCCGTAATCGGAACTCCGGCGGGAGCGAGTGGTGATTATTTCATCCTTATCCAGCCACCGCAGCCGGCTTTCACAGTAATCAGCGTCCGTCCTGTTTCGGGCCAGTCGTTTCCTGAGGAGCTTGAGAGGTGGAACCCATCAAACGGCCAGCTGCGAGACAACTTTACGATCGATTGGCGTGCGACCGCACGTTGCGGCTCCGGCCTGAGTCAAGTGCGGATCAGCGGGCCTGGTGGAAGCTTGAGCCAGAACTTCGATGACGGGCCGCAGATCATCGACGGCACCGCCGCGTATCAAAGCTTCGACATTGACGCGGCCGATCAAGTCTGTTTCAGCTGGCTGGAGAGTATCATCCAGGCTTGCGACGGTGATCTGCTCCCGCCCGATTGCATGGCCGCCCAAACCCACACCTTCACCTTCGGTCCTGGCAACCCACTGCCTGGGAGCACGCCAGTCACCGTTTCCAGCACCTGCGTGTCGGGTGACACGGTGAACCCCGCCACTATTATTCCTCGTTTGGAATTGCGGTGCTCACGCGCCGATTTGTAAGGTGCCCCGAAATGAAGCAGCCGCGAGGAGAAGCCGCGCGCTGACCTTGCGGAGCATGAGTGACTATCGGAGGCCTATGCATAGGCTGCTGCAGCTGTAGTCTTAATCACGGGTTGCCAATCATGATGGCGGGACCAGAGGTGACGCGAGCGGCGAGGTGGTTCGTCATTGGAGTCCCCCGTTGCTTCGCCGGCATCCTACTGTTCCGACGGCCGAAGTCAAAATCGGCGATCGCCCAAGGAAAGAGGGGGCGCGGGGGAACTTAGTTCCCCCGAATACTTTCATGAGGGCTGCTACGCTTGGCGTCTTGCGAGGTAGCCGCATGAGGTTCGGCTGGGTGGGCCTGCGCGGAAGGGGATGATGGTGACGTCGGTGAAGCCGGCATTGTGGAGCATTGCTCTCATGTTTTTTGGTTGCCAGGCGCGGGTTCGCCAGATGAGGCGGATCAGGGTGGTGCACCAGTGTGGTTGATTGATGGCGAGGAAGGCTACGCCGCCAGGGCGCAGCATGTCGTGCATCCAGCGTAGCGCTGCCAGGGGATCGTCAAGGTGCTCGATGACGTGGGCGCAGAGGATCGTGTCCTTGGGCGGCAGGCCGGCGATGCCCAGCTCGGCTTGCACCAGCTCGTGCGCGTAAGCCTCCGCGTGCAGGTTGGCAGAAGCCTGGCGCAGCATTTCCGGGGAAGGGTCCAGCAGCGTGAGGGATGTTATGCCCGATGCGTGGCGCGCGAAGGTGAGGGCGAAGCTGCCGGTGCCGGTGCCGATGTCGAGCACGTCGCCGGCCTCCCGGTCGGTCGCTGCTTCCACCAGCGCCCGGTAGGCAGCCG
>CAZTYG010000428.1:1808-2034 GCA_964617445.1 uncultured Blastochloridaceae bacterium | reverse complement strand
TTTGCGAGTATTTCGCGTAATAGACTATCACAGCAAGTCATTGTTTTCTTTAATCGCGACGACGAGACTATCAAGCTTAATTTCCTGTATATTTTCAGCATGTCAGGCGACTTGCCTATTTATTTGCTCACCTTTTCCGAATCCGGTTCGCGTAGGATAACTGTTCTTCATCATAACACTATTTCCGATCTTATGCCAAGAGGCCCAAAGGGTTTGGGGATACGTT
>CAZTYG010000428.1:1149-1798 GCA_964617445.1 uncultured Blastochloridaceae bacterium | reverse complement strand
TCTTTGTTCCCGTAGTTGGTGGGGCTGTTAATGCTACGCTTGAGCTGGTCACGATTAAGCTGATCTGGAAGGAAAAGTTTTCGAAGAGATATTTCTTTGCTCTTTGGGCGATCAATTGGGTAACAGTAGCAATGGCAACTGTATGGGTTATTTTGGTTCCTCGCTGTTTTCCGTTGAAATCGTGGTCTTGGGGGCTCGGGTGTGGTAGCCTGCGGGGATGAAGTTGGAAAGCTTGTTTCATCAGTTGCTGGGTTTGGGCGAGTCCTGGGAGGTGGTTTCGCTCGGAGTGAGCGAGGACCGTTCGACGGTGGAGATTGAAGTGCGCGAGACTGCGGCGGTGTGGGCGGGACTGAAGTGCCCGGAGGATGGAGAGTCCCTGTGCCCGCACGGGCACGGGGAACGGCGGCGGTGGCGGCACCTGAACATCTTCGAATACCGTTGCGAGATCACCTGTTCGCTGCCGCGTGGGCGCTGTGAACGGTGCGGCAAGACGCTGACGGTGGAGCCGCCCTGGGCGGGCAGGGCCAAGGGCTTCACGCTGATGTTCGAGGCCATGTGCCTGCTTTTGTTGCGGGACATGCCGGTGGCCTCCCTGGCGCGATTCGTGGGCGAACACGACACGCGGCTGTGGCGGATGCTCGACCGGCAC
>CAZTYG010000428.1:0-1139 GCA_964617445.1 uncultured Blastochloridaceae bacterium | reverse complement strand
ACGGCATGGGATCCCGCAGCGACACCTCCGACCCGGCGCAGGAAATCCGGGAGCGGATGCTCGACCGGCACGTCGACAAGGCTCGGCAGAGCAAGGACATGGCCGGGGTGGATGCGGTGGCCTGCGATGAGTTGGCCATCCGCAAAGGGCATGTCTACGCGACGGTTTTTGCCGATGCCCGGGCCCGGGAGGTTCTTTTCGCCACCGAAACCAAGGAAGACACCACCTGGGGGCGCTTTGTCGAGGATCTGCGGGCGCACGGGGGCGATCCGGCCCGCATCAAGCACGCCTCCATGGACATGAGCCGCTCCTATCAGTCTGGGGCCAGACGCTACTGCCCATCGGCGACGGTGGTCTTCGACAAGTTCCATGTCATCAAGCTGGCCAACGAAGCCGTCGACCAAGTCCGCCGCCGCGAGTCCCGTGAGCTTCCCTGGTGCGGGGAGCAGATGAAGAAGAGCCGCTACATCTGGCTGAAAAACCCGGAAAACCTCACCACCGCCCAAAGCGGACGTCTTGAACGGATGGGACAGCTCAACTTGAGCACGGCCAAGGCCTACCGGATGAGGCTGAACCTCCAGGATATCTATGCCAGCGGCGATTCCATCCGGGCGCACCGGCGCCTGCGGGCGTGGATACGCCACGTGACAAGCACGGCGGCCAAGGACCGCCTCCTCTCCCCTATGCAGAAGCTGGCCAGAACCATCACCGAACATCTTCACGGAATCCTTGCCCACTGGGCGAGCCGATTCACCAACGCCTATATGGAAGGCCTGATGAGCGTCTTCTCGGCAACAAAAAGAAAGGCCCGAGGCTACCGTTCCTTCCGCAATCTCCAGACCATGCTCTACTTCACCGGCTCCCATCTCAGCCTCCCAAGGTATGCCCCCTTCAACCGAAAATAGCGAGGAACCGTTATTTTGTATGGACCTCAAATGTAGATGCGAACCAGGCGGAGCACTCGCCGAATGGGCTGGCGCCCATTCTGCGAGTGTGCTCACCGTTGGTGACCGCGGCCCCCGTTTCCTCAACCTTTGCCGGAGCAGGGGAGTACAGGAAAGCCGCGGAATGGCTGAACAAGCAGCGACGGGGAATGCCCGCTAGGGCGGCCCGGCGTAGCCGTGGGTGTGCAGGAAGGC
>CAZTYG010000427.1:0-2038 GCA_964617445.1 uncultured Blastochloridaceae bacterium | reverse complement strand
TCCGCCACCACAAAATCCACCGCCTTGAGCCGTTCCTCGCTCAGCGTGCCGGTCTTGTCGAACACCACCGTATCCACCCTCGCCAATCGCTCGATCCACTCGCCGGAATTTACCACGAATCCCCGCGCGGCCAGCGCGCCCAACGCGTTCCAGATTCCCACCGGGGTGGCCAGACCCAAGGCACACGGGCATGCCACCACCAGCACCGCCAGTGAGTGGAACATTCCCGTCACCCAACCCGACGACCACGTCCACCCGACGAAAGTAAGCAGCGAGACCACCACCACCAACGGCAAAAACCACGCCACCATGCGGTCGGCCTCACGTTGCATTCCCGATGGCACCCGGCGGCAGTCCTCCACCGCCGCCAGCAGTCCGTCCAGACGCCGCGACTCCCCGTCCCGCTCCGCCTCCACCACCAACGCCTGGTCCAGCACATGCCCGCCGGCGAACACCCGGTCACCCGGCCGTTTCACCACCGGAAACGGTTCCCCGGTCAGCGGCGTCTCCCGCACAAACGCCTCGCCCTCCAATACCCGCCCATCCACCGGCACCCCGCCCCCCGCGCGAATTCGCACACGGTCGCCCGCACGAATCGCGGCCACCGGTGTGTCCTCCTCCCGCCCGCAACAGCTCAGCCGCGCACAACGGTCAAATTCCCGGCGCAACTGCCCTGCCGATTGCAACGCCGACCGGCGGCGGTTCTGGCCTACGATTCGACCGATCGAATAAATCGCCAACAACACCGCCACCACCTCGTAATACACCGTGCCGAATCCGGTCAACGATGCGTGAACCGAGGCACCGAAGGCTCCGGCGATTCCCAACAGAAAAAGCTGTTCCACCACGATCCGCCCGCGCAACGCTTCCAACCACGCCTCGCGCACCAACGGCAACCCCACCAACACAAACACCGCCACCGAAGACACCGCCAGCAGTGTGTGCAACCAGAAGCGCGCCGATCCCTCCGGCGGGTCCAGATTCACCGCCAACCCGAACACCATCGACTGCCCCGCAATCAACGCCGCAAAACCCAGCTTCCACCAATACGCCGAGGCACCTGACTCCGGCGAGGAGCCGGACAAAGCGGAAGGTTCCAGTTGGGCGCAACAAGAGGACATAATCGGTATCGATGCAGGCATTCTCAGGAGGCCCGCAGCGCTGCAATATAGTCAGCCGCCCCTTCCACTCAAGCCAATTTCCACGCAAACCCAACAACCAGAACAGTATAAGCCGTTGTAATCAGATCATTACCGTTGTTGCATGTTTTCGCACCCCATCAAACCGATCCATCTGCACGGGCACCCGCCAGCCATTGGCCCGGCGTGCAATCATGATTTGCCCGAAACCAACGGCAAAAATGCGATGGCGAGCTGAACCCGTGGGCAAATGCCGTTTCTTTTACGCTCATACGCTTCCCGGCAAGCGCGCCGCGGACGCCCCGATCCAACCGTCTGCCATCCCACACCTTGATGGTCGTTCCGAGCTGTTCCCGAAATAACCTCCGCAAATGGGGCAGACTCAACCCGGCCATACCCGCCACGTCACGCTCGCGCAACGGTCGGCTCAAATCACGCGATTCCAGGTAACTGACCGCTTTGTGCAATCCCGGATGCGAGAGTTCCGCCGATGCCGCCGTGTTCATCCCCCGAATTTCCATCTGGGCCATGAATTCGGCAAACACCGATGCCGCCAATGCGTTGACCCGTAGTGATTGGCGCAGTGGAAGTGCAAGGTTTTCAATCTTGCGGCGCGGGTCCATGCCCAGTTCCCCGCACAGGAAACCGCGGAGTGCGCGCACGGCGACCCCGAGGGGACGGGCGCTGGCCGCCCGGAACACGACCGGCTCTTCGGGCGCAAAAGGCATGAAACCAAGATCATCCGCCAGCTCAAATCGGAGCGAGATCACCTCGGCGTCCGGACGGAAGCGCTCGTTGCGTTTGATCGGCGGGGGCATGATCCAATGGCCCGCTTTTACGACCCGGGAACCATGTTCCCAGAGCAGCTCGACCGATCCTTTTTGCAAAAGCCAAAGACT
>CAZTYG010000426.1:0-2042 GCA_964617445.1 uncultured Blastochloridaceae bacterium | reverse complement strand
CACCACCGTGGACCGCAGCGTCTTCAACCTGCGCGAGTTTTCCCCGTCAGAAGTCCTCGGCAACAGCAACCCCGACTACATCACCGTGCGGGAGGCCCTTGCCCGCAGCGATAACTACGCCGCCATGCGCACCGGTATCGCCGCCGGCGCGGACACCTTTCCCTACTTTTTCTCCCAGTTCTGTGACGTCACCCCCCCGCCCTACCCCTCGACCATGCTCGGTGCCTTCGAGATCACCCCCCTCCAGCAGGCCTCCGCCTTCAGTGCTTTTGCCAACTACGGCGTCGTGATCGAACCCTTCCTCATCACCCGCGTCGCCACCACCGACAACCGCACCATTTACCAGCACATCGACACCCGCCGTCGCATCATGTCCCCTCAGATCGCCTTTCAGATCAGCCATTTGCTGCAGGGTGCCGTGGACGAGGGCACCGGGCGCGCCCTCCGCTCCCGCCACGGACTGAAAGGCGACCTCGCCGGCAAAACCGGCACCACCAACGAATTCAAAGACAGCTGGTTCGCCGGCTACACCTCGGAAGTCACCGCCGCTGTCTGGGTGGGCTTCGACCGTCCCCGCCCCATCATGGCCGGCGGCTACGCCAGCCGCCTGGCCGTTCCTCTGTGGGGAGCCGTCATGAAACCCGCTCTCGAGCACTATCCCCCCCGAACGCTTGAACCCCCGCCCGGCGTCCAACTGGCCAAAGTCAAATCCGAGGAAAAAGTCTTCCTATTCTTCACCCGCACCCAGACCAGCGGGCGGGCCGAATACATTCGCGACGACCAGCGCGGCAACGCCTTGGTCCGGTTGGAACCGGGAATGCGTGCCGGCACCACCCAATTCGCCGACGCCCCGTTGTGGCGGCGCGTCATCGACCGCGTCTGGTCGCCGGAGCCACCCGATCAGTTCGCCCCCGAAACCGAGCCTGATTCCGTCGCCGTCATCCAGGACAATCCGGAAACCCACGCCCCGCGCGCCGTCCCGGTGCGCTGACTTAATCCCCGCCGACGAATTTCCAAATTACCGCGGCGATAAAAAGTGCCCCCACCACGCACAGGACAATGATCCACGTGGTGTCGGGGCCGGTGACCACGGGGGCGGGAGGCAACTTACCCGTTTGAGCCGGGCCGGCATAGACCGGTGCGGGTCCGGGCGTGAACTTCGGTGCGGGCCGGGGAGGAGCGGAGCGCGCGGTGAGCACTGGCTTGGGCGGTGTTGTACCCGCTGCCCGTGCGGGCACACGCGCCTGCGGCAGCGGTTTTTTAAGGATCATTTGCGAGACCACCGGAGCGCGCGCCGGATTGTCCCCAGCCCGACTCACCAATTGCTTGCTGAAACCCGCAGTGATTTTTTTCTCCACCACCGGAGCGCTCTCTCCCGACCCCCGCTCGCGCGCCACCATTTCCGCCAGAATGTCCTCCGCCCGCCCGCGCAAGGCGATGATCTGGTCGGTGTGATTCGCCAGGTCATCAGGCCCGTGGTGGGTGAACATAAAAAACACCTCGCCGATGCCCACCAGGTCCCCCTCGCTCAGAACCGCGTTGCGGATGGGCCGTCCGTGAATGGTGACCCCGTTGCGCGAGCGCAGGTCCTCGATGCGCCATACGCCTTCATCGGTATAAATCCGCGCGTGCAGCCGGCTCACCGAACTGGAGTCCGGCAACTGGATCGAGGACTGTGGCAGCCGTCCGACATAATGCTCGCCATCCTGGAATGCAAACACACGTCCCTCGGTTCCCTCCAAATCCAACAACGCGACCATCAATGGCATGGCGGCAGCTTACCCTGATCCCGTCCTGCCGCCATCCTATTTCCGCTTGTCGGGTGGTGAGAAAACTTTGCATTGGCAGGCGGACAGGAGTCCGATACACAACGTGGGCATCAAGCGTGATCCGAGCGGCGCCTTGATCCATTTGCCATGTCCTTCCCAAAATCCGAGTCTGTTGTCGCCGGGACTCCGGAGTCCTTTCAAGTGGTGATTCCCACGCCTTTGAAGAATCATACGGCCATGACGGATTACGCGCGGTATGCGGTCCGGGCATTG
>CAZTYG010000425.1:0-2058 GCA_964617445.1 uncultured Blastochloridaceae bacterium | reverse complement strand
CGTCCCCTTCCGCGAAGTCATGGACACCTACGGCATCGACAAACCCGACCGCCGTTTCGGCCTCCAACTCGTGGACCTCACCTCCGACTTCCGCGAAAGCCAGTTCAAAGTCTTCCGCGCCACCGTCGACTCCGGCGGCGTCGTCAAAGCCATCAACGCCAAAGGCCTCGCCACCATCACCACCGGCCAGATCGAAGACCTCACCAAACTCGCCCAATCCCTCGGAGCCAAAGGCCTCGCCTGGATCAAAGTCGAGGGCGGCCAGTGGAAATCCCCCATCGTCAAATTCTTCAGCGACGCCGAAAAAGCCGCCCTCACCGAAAAACTCGGTATTGAAGAAGGTGACCTCGTGCTCTTCGGTGCCGACACCTGGATCAACGCCTGTGAAGTCCTCGGCCAGGTTCGCCTCCGCTGTGCCGAACTCCTCACCGCCGCCGGCAAACTCACCCGCGAAGACCGCTACGATTTCCTCTGGGTCACCGACTTCCCCCTCCTCACCTATGACCGCGACGCCGCCCGCTTCGTCGCCACCCACCACCCCTTCACTTCCCCCGTCACCGAAGACATCCCGTTGCTCGCCTCCGACCCCGAACGTGTCCGCGGTCAGCACTACGACCTCGTCCTCAACGGCGTCGAACTCGGCGGCGGCAGCATCCGTATCCATCAGCCCGACGTGCAGCAAAAACTCTTCACCGACCTGCTTAAAATCCCCGCCGACATCGCCGAATCCCGCTTTGGCTACATGATCAAAGCCCTCCGCTTCGGCGCCCCGCCCCACGGCGGCATCGCCTTGGGATTCGACCGCCTCTGCGCCATCCTCTCCGGAGCCGACTCCATCCGCGAAGTCATCGCCTTCCCCAAAAACAACCGCGGCGTCGATCTCATGAGCCAAGCCCCCGGCCCCGTAGATCCCAAACAACTCCGAGACCTACACATCGCCCCCCGCGGGTAGCGGGGGGGGGAAATCCCAATAGGCAAGAGGACAAGAACCAAGGAAGTCCCAAGGGCATCAATTTCCAAGTTCTTCCGAGAAAAGAACGAAGCTCTGTTGAAAATGGATCAACAAGCCAACAAGCAGGTTCGTGAGGCACTGGATCGTCAGTTGGCTTGGGCCAGTTGAGAGATCGGACAAGCGACTGAAGTCGCTGTCACGGGCGGGCGTAGAAGCGGATTCATCCGCTTGTTGGATACCAGAAAACGGCGACTGAAGTCGCCGCCACAACTCGAACCACGGCATACAGATGTCTTGCATAATGAAAATATTGTCTTACAATCATATCCATGCGTAATACCATCACCGTTCGGCTGCCCGGTTCACTTCATGAGTGGCTTGAAGAGGAATCCCGGGTGACCGGTCTGCCGAAAGGCAGGATCGTGCGGGAGCAGTTGGAGATTTCCCGGACGAGGAAGCAGCGCCAGCTCTTTCTCGATCTGGCCGGAAGTGTCGAGGGAACCCCGGACTTGAGCCGCAAGCGCGGATTCCAACGGTAATGCGGGGACTGGCCGATACCGGCTTTCTGGTCGCGTTCGCCAACCGGCGGGATGCGTTTTTCCCCTGGGCTCATGCCCTGGCCGAAAATGTCCACGAACCGCTTCTCACCTGCGAGGCCGTGCTTGCCGAAACGGCTTTTCATCTCAGGGATTCCGCGCTGACGCTCAAGCTCGTGGAGACAGGACTGGTGCGACTGGCATTCGACGTGGAGAGCCAGCGCAAAGAGCTTGCGGCGTTGGCCCTGCGCTATGCCGACCGGCAGCCAGACCTTGCGGACTTGTGCCTGATCCGCATGAGCGAACTCCATCCCAAATTGCCTGTGATCACCGTGGATGGGGATTTCCGGGTGTATCGCCGCAACCGGCGCGAAAATATACCGGTGATCATGCCGCCTATGAAATGATGAACCTAAATACCGCTGTTGGGGGCGAGGGCTCCAAAGGTGCGCGACCTTTCAGGCCGTCACGGGGCTGCGGGCAAGATGCCCGCGCTCCCGTAATCCCGAAGAACGTCATCCGTTGCACACCGGCTCGGTTCCCGCTGCACTCAAGCCGAAATCCACTCTT
>CAZTYG010000424.1:0-2068 GCA_964617445.1 uncultured Blastochloridaceae bacterium | reverse complement strand
GCAGGTTTGCTCCCTTTGCGGTGTCCGGTTAAGTCGCTCAGATCGTGCTCAGATCGAGTAATCGGTCTGAACACCTTCGTGCAGGCCGCATTCGCGTTTCAGGCCGAAGAAGCGGCTGTCGTCACCGCCCACCGGATGGGAAGTGTGCCAGTCGCCGATGGAGATGTAACCCTGTTCCCAGAGCGGGTGATAGGGAAGGTCGTGGGCCTTGAGGTAGTGGAAGACATCGCGGTCGGACCAGTCGATGATGGGATGGACCTTGACCCGTTTCTGTTGGACGGCGAGAACCGGCAGGTGTTGGCGGGAAGAGGCTTGTTCCCGGCGGAGACCGGCGATCCATGCCCGCGCGCCCAGTTCGTTGAGGGCGCGCTCCATGGGTTCGACTTTGTTGATCCGGTTGTAGGTTTCGAGGCCCTGCAAGCCCTGCTCCCACAGCTTGCCATAACGCGTCTCCTGCCAGGCGGGGGACTGGGCCGCGCGATACACCTTGAGGTTCAAGTCGAGGCGTTCGGTCAGTTCGTCGATGAAGCGGTAGGTCTCTGAAAAGAGGTAGCCGGTGTCGATCAAAACGACCGGAATGAGGGGTGCTTTGAGGGTGACCATGTGCAACAGGACCGCCGACTGCGCCCCGAAGCTGGAGGATAGCACGACTCGCTCGTTGAAAGTGCGCAGTGCCCAATCCAGTCGTTGTTCGGCGGATTGCCCGGTCAGCTCCCGGTTGATCGGCTCCAGCTGCCGCAAGGTCGCTTCCTCGGGTTGGATGGGGCGCTCGATTACATCCTCTTGAAGGGTCATAAATGAATTTTTCAGAGAAAATGATTGTAAAGTTTTAAAAGACGACTATCCCTATCGACTTTGTTGGATTCATGATGACATGGGTTGAAAGAAGCACAAGCAAGAAATTTTTATGACGAATTACAATATCTCCCACCTGAAGCAATTGGAGGCGGAAAGCATTCATATTATCCGCGAGGTGGCGGCGGAATTTCAGAATCCGGTGATGCTATATTCGATTGGCAAAGATTCGGCGGTGATGCTTCGGCTCGCACAGAAGGCGTTTTATCCCGCCAAGTTGCCGTTTCCGTTGTTGCATGTGGACACGGGTTGGAAGTTTCGGGCGATGTATGAGTTACGGGATAAGGTGAGCCGGGAGGTGAAGGAGGTGATGGTATGGAAGAATCAAGAAGGTGTGGAACAGGGGATCAACCCGATCGACCACGGTTCGGAAAAACACACCCACATCATGAAAACTGAGGGACTCAAACAAGCGCTGAACCACTATGGATTCGATGCTGCCTTCGGTGGCGCGCGTCGCGACGAGGAAAAATCACGTGCCAAAGAGCGGGTGTACAGCTTTCGCAACCCGTTCCACCAATGGGACCCGAAGAACCAGCGCCCGGAACTTTGGAACATCTACAACAGCCGGATCAACAAAGGCGAATCGATCCGGGTCTTTCCGCTCTCCAACTGGACCGAGCTGGACATCTGGCTCTACATCATGCGCGAGGACATTCCGATTGTGCCGCTGTATTTCGCCGCCGAGCGCCCGGTGGTGCATTACAATGGCGCGCTGATCATGCGGGACGACGAACGGATGCCGGTGCCGGAGGGGCAGACCGAGCAGAAGAAAAAAGTGCGTTTCCGCACCCTGGGATGTTATCCGCTGACCGGCGCGGTGGAGTCGGAGGCCGATACGCTGGAGAAAATCGTGCAGGAAATGCTATTGGCCACCACCTCCGAGCGCCAGGGCCGGGTGATCGACCATGACGGCGCAGCCTCGATGGAGGAGAAAAAGAAGGAAGGATATTTCTGAGATGAAAACCAGCGAACTTGCCGCTTCTGACATTCACGCCTACCTCAAGCAGCACGAGGAAAAGGACCTGCTCCGTCTTCTGACCTGTGGAAGTGTCGATGACGGAAAATCCACCCTCATCGGACGCCTGCTCTACGACAGCAAAATGATTTATGAGGACCAGCTGGCCACGGTCATGAAGGACTCCAAGGTCCACGGCACCACCGGCACCGACTTCGATCCCGCGCTGCTTACCGACGGTCTCAAAGCCGAACG
>CAZTYG010000423.1:1073-2071 GCA_964617445.1 uncultured Blastochloridaceae bacterium | reverse complement strand
CATGACGTAACGCATGAAGTGATCGGTTCTGCCGTCACCAGGGCGGCCGAGCATGCGCAGCTCGCCCACTTCGGTAGCGTCCGATGAGGTGCGTGTCGATGGCCCCGCGTAGCGGCGGATATTGGTGACTCCTCCGGTGTCCACCACCCGGTCGTCGCTCCAGATTTGCAGACTGTAGGGGGGGGAGGATGTGCCCAAGTCGTAGCGATTTTCGGTGCCGGGGATGTGGAGCCGGGCGACATAGACGCTGGCGGTGGCGGGGATGTTAAGCAGGCTGGCATTGGCCTCCCAATTGGGATCGGTGGTGATGACTGTGATTGAACCGGGGGCGAAGACCAAATCGGTCTCCGCACCGCTTCGGTTCAGGAAGGGGCGGTCGAGTTTGATTTCAAAGTCCCTGCCTTCGGGGATGTCGATGTCGGCGGACAGATCGAGGCTGGTGGTGACGTTGATGCCAGGCTGATTTTGAATGAGGATGTAGGGGGAGGGACCAAGGTGGCCGTCGGCAGGGCGGATTTCGCGGTCCGACATGTTCCAGAATTCGAGGTAGTGATCGATTTCAATGTCGTATTCGGTTTCTTCCAGCGTGATCTGCTTGGCGTGCATCACGTATTCGTTGAACATGGGAATCGCCTTTTTTCCGAGGGCAATGGTTTGGTTGTCCTCGACGGCGGCGGCGAGAGAACCGGCGGTCATTTTGTTGAAGAGATCCTGAGCAAAGAACGGGCGTCCAACTTCGACTTCCCCGGTGACGGTGACCCAGAGGGGATTGGGGCCGGGGGCGATGTGGTCGAAGATGTTGACGGCAAGTTTATTCAGGTAAATGTCGCGGTGGGCGGCGGAGACAAAGGCGAGATTGTTTTTGATGTCGCGATTGGCGGTGGTGGTCAGGGAGGGGACGGTGGAAAAGTTGCGGTAGAAGCGGTGGCCGAAGTTGGGCGACTGGTGTTCGATGGCGGCGATGATCTGATCGAGCGAGCGCCGCAGGACCTCGGGGG
>CAZTYG010000423.1:0-1063 GCA_964617445.1 uncultured Blastochloridaceae bacterium | reverse complement strand
CCGACCACGGTGTTGATGTCCAGACGGCGGGCACCGGTGCGGGTGAGGTCGGTGCCGCCGGAATGCACCGTGGTGAGGAACTTGAGTTCGGAGGCGATCGTGGGGGCGGGGACGTTATGGTTGATCTGGGTGGGATTGAGGAACCGCCCTCTGGGAAGATCTGTTCTCACATCCTCAATCGATTCGGCGACGGCGGGTTCCATCAGGGCTTGCAGGGTGGGACGCTCCGACTCGGGGGTTGATCCGTTGCCGCGGGGCTCGGCGACGGCGGTGTTGAGGTTTACGCGGAAGCTTTCGTCTTCGATCCAATAAGCGTAGCGAACCACAGCGCGACCCTCTTCGTCAGTGACTTCGACCCAAGGAACACGGATGGTGGGACGGTCCATTCCGGGGGGAGTGCCAACCCAGCCGTTGGGATCGGTGTCGAAGTGGTGGGTGTTGATGTCAATGGAGCGTGATCGTTCGGTGGCTTCGGGGTCGATGGCCTCGTCGTATTCGAGGTGTTCGCGGGTTTGTGCGCCGGAGATCAGGGGGCGCATGAAAATACGGGTGGCACCATTGCCGTTCACATGGACTTGGTTGGCAGGGGTTTCGCGGTAGGCGAAGACGGTGCCGGGGACATCGGTGTCACCGATGGCCGGGTCCCAAAAGGTGCAGGAGTCGGGATACAGGGAGAAGAGTTCCAGGAGCAGTTGTTGGGCTTCGGCCTCGGCGGCGTCTGCGGCCAGTTCAGCCCGCAGGATGCCGCTGTAGCCGGCGCTGATGGTCCGGTCCAGGCTAACGGTGCGGGCGAAGATGAGGAACAGAACGGTGATGCCTGCCAGCAGCACCACGGTCAGAATTAGCGAAGCTCCCGAAGCTTGGCGAAGGCGGTGCCATCTCAATCTGTTTCCGGGCGCAGGATGGGGATGATTTTGAGCGATGAGCGGGTTCATTTTAGGTGCTGACGCAGGTTGAAGACCCGGCGGTTTTGTTCGAGGATGCGGGAACGGGTTTCCGGGGCGGTGGTGGGATCGAAGTAAATCCGGGCCGGGCGTGCTCCCAACAGGGAGAGCCGGACCTC
>CAZTYG010000422.1:0-2085 GCA_964617445.1 uncultured Blastochloridaceae bacterium | reverse complement strand
ATCGGCGAAGCCCCCGACGGCTGGACCTGGACCGGATTTGCCTCGGTGGACCCTGAAGATCGGCACATGCATGTGCTTGTCTTCCGCGAGTGTAACCCGTCTGCCACCGCCAAACTGAATCTGCCGACTTCTGCGGGTTTGCGTTGGAACGTGCGGCACATCTCCGGCCGCGGCAGCGCCGCCGTGGAGGATCAAACCCTCGCCGTCGAAATCCCCCAAATGCGCGACTTCATCTGGGTGCGCCTCGAACGTGCGTGACGAAAATTAGTGGTCCAAAACGGCTTCAACCCAGTTCGGGGTGAACGTGATTTGTTCGGGGGACTCGGGGAAGCCGGTCTCGTTGTGGTGGATCATCGAGATCAGTTTGTTCACACCGGCCCGCGCCATCGCCGCGTGGGGTTCGGCCAGTCCGGAGACCGTGCCGGGCGGATGGAAATCGACATTCAAATCGAAAAACGCCGCCTGTCCCCACAGCCCCGCGTCCCTCAGCCATGCGGCATAGTCCGCGCCGATGGTGCTCCAGACCACCACTGCATCGGGCTTGGCCTTGCGGAACCATGCCAGAAATCGTTGACGTCTGCGGGGATCATGTGACTTGCTGTTGTCGATTTGCAGCAGGCCGCGCCGGGCCGGAAGATGGTTGGCTTGATCCTGCAAAAAGGCTGCACTCAGTCGATCCTCATGGTTCTGGTTGTTGCCCCTGAGCAGACTCATTGCGATTCGGCTGTATCCCCGCCGCCTCAGGCGCAGCAGCATGTCGCGCACCCCGGTATAGTAATCGACCGAGGGGTGGTGGCAGCGGGCGCGTTCGTGCGAGGCGGATGAGTGAACCAGCGCGTAGTGGTCGTAGGACAGCGGGAGGGTCTCGAAGTCGGACGGTCCGAACGAAAGCAGCACCAGCCCGCGCACCGACCGCCATTCCAGCATCCGGTCCAGCGTCCGCCCGGTCTGTTCGGGATCGTAGGCCCAGAAATCTTCCATCGCGTAGCCGAGGTCCCGCGCCTGCTCCTTGGCGGCGGCTATGACGTTGGCATAGCCGCGCAGCAGGGGGCGGTGGTCCTTGTCGCGATGGCCCACCAACAGCGCCAGATTCGCATGGTGGATGCCCTCGCCGGCCGAATGCCGTTGACGCGACAGGTAGGAGGCGAAGGCATTGGGCCGGTAGCGCAACTGCCGGGCCACCCCCAGAATCCGCTTGCGGGTGGCATCGGCCACCCCCGGATGATTGCGCAACGCCATCGACACCGTCATCCGGCTCACGCCCAGACGATCGGCAATCGTCTGCAGCGTCACCTTGCTCGGACTTTCCGCTGCTTCGACGGGTAGGGGAACCGATTTCATATTTACCGGTAAAATACCTTTTCGATTTTGATTATGCAAGCATTCAGATACATTGGTCCAAGTAAAAGGAACTACTACTATGAAAACACTCATCCAACACATCAACAGCCGTTTCACCAAAGTCAGTTTAGCTGCCCTTGCTCTCACGCTTTGGTCCATGCCCGTGGCCTCTGCGCAGGTTTTGCTGGCGGTGGATTTTAATCGCACCGATAACTCGTCTCCTACCCAGAGTGGATTTACGGGTTGGAATATCTCAAATGCCAACAACAACTCGCCAATGGCCAATACATTTGGGGATTACACCGTGACCTTGATCGGGAACGGAAATATCATTGCAGGACGAGACAGGACGCCTCATTCGAATACGACTAATTTCACCCAGAGTGACTTGATGCGCGACTTTGTACAGGGTCTGGCTAGAACTGGGGTAAGTCAAGACTTGGTGCCAACCACAGCAGCGAACAATACCTCGTTTACTATCTGAGGCCTGGCTGCAAACACGCAGTATATTTTTCAACTGTGGGCATTGGATAGGGAAAATAACGATGAAAATATTACAAGTTGGTGGGATACCACTAATGGCACAGGGTCTAATGCGACGCTATTTGGCACGATCGCCAACAGCACTTCTGCCAATTCTCCTGCCAACAACGACGCATTCAGCATCTTGGGTGTAGTAACTTCCGACGCAAGCGGCTTTATCCGTTTCGGTGCGACCAATAGCGCCCCCCAGCAAGTATTCAT
>CAZTYG010000421.1:0-2103 GCA_964617445.1 uncultured Blastochloridaceae bacterium | reverse complement strand
CGATGCCGGAAGCCCTCTGACACCACCGAAGGTTATTCCCCCCCGCGTCTCCCGCGCCGCGCGGCTTCGCGCTCCGGCCCGTGGTGCGATTCATGCCGCGCCCAGACAATAAAACTCGTCGTCACGAACACCATGCCCGCGGCCGCCAGATAAAAACCCGGCGTCGCCGCCGCCTCCACCAAGCCCAGCCGCGCGCCGATCTCCGCACCGCTCTGTTCGATCTCCCGCACCCGCAACAGCGGCCATGCAAAAGCCCACACCGTCCCCGCCAGCGTCAGCACCAGCCCGGAAAACAACGTCACACGCAACAACCGTTTCATGGCTCCTCAGGAAAGCAGACGCCCGACCATCGCGCTCACCGCTTTACCATCCGCACGACCCGACGCCTTCGCCATCGCCGCTTTCATCACCACGCCCATCTGAGCCTTCCCCGTCGCCCCGGTCTCCGCGATCGCTTCCTTCACCAACGCCTCCAGTGCCGCCTCGTCCAAACCCGCCGGCAGCAGCGTCTCCAAAAACGCCTTCTCCGCCGCCTCCTTCGCCGCCAGCTCCGCGCGCCCCGCCTTTTCAAAACTCTCGATGGAATCCTGCCGCTTCTTCACCTCCTTGCGGATCACCGCCACCACCTCTTCGTCGCTCAACACACCGTCGGCCCCGTGTTTCTCGGTCGCCGCGTAATTCACCGCCGACTTCAATAACCGCAGCACCCCGAGCTTCTCCGCCTCGCGGGCTTTCATGCTCTCTTTGATCATGGCATCGATCTTTTCAGTCAAGTTCATGTCCGCCAGCCTATCGCTCTCACCCCGCCGCGCAAGCATGGCCTCCAGGCGCTCCCAAAGCGGTGTCGCCGCTTTGGGGCATGGAGCGGAGCGACGGGTCGGCGGACAATCTGCGAGGAAGACTTCCCCATGAACCATGGTGGACTCACCATTTTCGCCGACCGGTGCGGCGGCCTACATAAATACGGGGCACAAAAAAACCCGCCGGAAAGGCGGGTTTTTCTGAGCGCTCGAAAACGCCGGATCAGCGTTTGGAGAACTGGAAGCGCTTGCGGGCGCCGGGCTGGCCGCTCTTTTTACGCTCTTTCATGCGCGAATCGCGGGTCAGGTAACCTTTCACCTTGAGGCCCGGACGCAATTCGGAGTCGATCTGGATCAACGCGCGGGCAATGGCCTGACGGGTCGCGCCAGCCTGACCGCTCAGTCCGCCGCCTTCGGCGCGGATTTGTACGTCGTATTTTTTCAGGTTGTCTGTGGCCTGCAACGCCTGCAGGGCCTCCACGCGCTGGCCGTTGGTGACGAAGTATTCTTCGAACTGCTTGCCGTTGACGGTGAGTTTGCCGTTGCCGGGGCGCATGTTGACGCGGGCGGTCGAGGTTTTCCTGCGGCCGGTGGCGGAGAAGATGGTTTTTTCAGGCATGATGGTGCTTTGGGTGGGAGTTATTTCACGGAAACGGGCTGGGGGTTCTGTGCCTCATGGGGATGTTCGGAACCAGCGTAAACATGGACTTTTTTGAGAACGGAACGTCCGAGACGGTTGTGGGGGATCATGCCCTTGATGGCGCGCTCCACCAGCAATTCCGGACGGCGGGCGCGGACCTGCTTGGGCGATTCGATTTTTTCGCCGCCAATGTAACCGGAATAGGAGGTGTATTTCTTTTGCACTTCTTTCTTGCCGGTGAACACGGCCTTGCCCGCGTTGATGACCACCACGTGGTCGCCACAATCGACATGCGGGGTGAAAAGGGCTTTGTCTTTTCCGCGGAGGAGAACGGCGGCTTTTTCCGCGACCCGTCCCACCACTTGGTTGTCGGCATCAATGACATACCATTTGCGGTCGATCGCTTCTGCTTTGGCTGAGAAAGTTTTCATATGAGGAACGAGGAATCTATGGACCACCCCCCTCTGTGTCAACGGTTTTTCTTGGTTGTCGAAAGGCCGATCCTCCCCTACCCTCACCCCTTGATTTTATGAAAAAGACCCGCAAGCCCGCATCCAAACCCGAAAGCAAATCCAGCCGCACCCGTGTGACGGTAGGATCGAAAATGTCCGGCTCCGATATTCTCGTCGCCAGCATGGAGCGGGAAGGTGTCGATACGATGTT
>CAZTYG010000420.1:0-2114 GCA_964617445.1 uncultured Blastochloridaceae bacterium | reverse complement strand
CCGAATCTCTCCCACGGCAATCCATCGCCCCCGGCCGCCGCCACCGCCGCGTCGCCCACCGCCTGCCACGCCTCCACCCCGCGTGCAAAGCGCGTGAACACCGCGTGCATTTCCTCCCAGTCCACCGCATGGCGCGAGAGCCCGTCCGCGCTTCTCCACAGGATCGACTTCTCCGCCCCCGTCAGATGCAACTCATCCACCCGCTCCCCCAGCGCACGCCACAAAATCAGCCTCTCTGTCTCCGCGCCGAAGACCCCCCGCGCCCCCGCCTCACATTGCTCCAACATCTCCGTCCATAACTCCATTTGCTGCGCACACACCCGCTGCTTCAAGTCATCCACCCCGATGGACGCCAGTTGACGGAGCCATCGGACCGCAAGCCCCGGCTCAGGAACCCGAGCGTTCTCGTCCGCCTGGATCAACCACAACAATATCTCCGCATATCCCCGCGGCAGCCCCGTTGCCGCCACCAACTCCGGTATCTCATGCCCTTCCGCCCGGTGCTCCAGGGGCAGATGCTGCACCGCCACAGGAAGATGGGCGATCAACGCGCCGGGATTCTCCATGTATTGCATCGCCGCATACAAACAATCCTGTCCGCGCGAGACAGGCAGCCACGGCATGATGCCCGCGCGCATCCGTTCCGCGAAACACGTGCTGATGAACGCATGAGCGTGGTTGATCTTCACCGCGGTGTGAAAGGTGCGAATGTGCCGTTCGGTCAGCGGCCGCCTCCAATGCGAACCGCTCCGGCGCAACGCCGATCCCAGGTGCGGCATTCGCTCCACATGGCGGCCGGCCAGTCCGAAGGAAACCAGCGCCTGTGCCGAGCCTTCCACCAGAATTGCCCGCAGCGCGGCGGCGAACATCCCCTCCATCAACACATCCTCCTCCCGCTTTGGTGCTGCGACCGGTTGCTCCAAATGTCGTTCCGCCGCCTCCAGCAAACCCTGCCAACCCCACTCCAACCCCTCCAGTGCCCCTGCCATGTCCTTGCAATGACCGATACTCTTCACGTAGTCCTCGAAGTCCAGCCGTGCCTCGTCCCCCGTGCGCGCCACCGTCGGCACCACATCATCATCCGCGTGCAACAACGCCCTTCCCGCCGTCAACAAAAACACCGTGTTGCGCGGCGCCCCATACGCCCCCATCCACGCGTGCTGTGCACGCAGCATCCAATCCACCACATCCCGGTCCGCCCCGCAACGCCGCGACAGATCATCGACCAGAGCCGACCTCCGCTCCCAACCCGACAGCACCACCGTGCCAATGCCCGCCAACCCTGCCGCGTTTTCTAACACCTGCCGGACCTCCGCGTGGCGATCCGGGTCCGAATCATCCGCCACCACCACCGTCAGCCGCCGCCCCGCCGCCTCTCCCACCCGAGAAAAGCTTTCCAGCCAGCGCTCCAATTCCCGCGGACGATTTTTGGTCGGTACCACCACATGCCCGATCTCATCCCCCGGTCGTGGCTGATTCCGTCGCAGCCGCTCCCACAAATCTCGCCGCGTGAACAACCTCCCACGCGCGCGCATCTGCGTGATCACCTCCCGTGCCGCGGCGCGATTCTCCGCACCCGCCACCCAGCAATCCACCTCCCCCGCCGGCCAGAACACCCGCGCCAGCAACGCCACTTCCTCCTCCCTCCGGTCCTCCGCCGGGCCCTCTTCCCCTCCCCCCACCCCGTGAAACCTGCCCTCGTGGAATGGCAGCGCCACACACCCCTCCCCGGATTTCTCCACCCATTCCATCCATTCAGCTTCGGTCATCGCACCAAAGCATGAACCATCCTCGCTTTTTCTAGAATCCAAATTCATCATTCCTCCATGCGCGTCATCGTCACCGGTCTCATCGGCCAATACCCCTTTGGAGGTGTCATTTGGGACTACATTCAATACGTCCTCGGATTTCAATCCCTCGGCCACGACGTCCACTACCTCGAAGACACCGGCGTCTGGCCCTATGACCCGATTCAAGAAACCATCACCGACGATTGCTCCTATCAAACCGCCGCGCTCGACCGCATCTTCCGTTCCTTCGGCCTCGCCGACCGCTGGACCTACCGCAACGCCGCCGACGGCGTTTTCCACGGTGCCGGCGAAAAAACCGCACGC
>CAZTYG010000419.1:0-2124 GCA_964617445.1 uncultured Blastochloridaceae bacterium | reverse complement strand
TGCCAGCTGGCGTCGATCACGTTGTCGGAAACACCCACCGTTCCCCACTCGCTGTTGCCGTCGCTTGATTCGATCAGCACACGGGTTTTCGCCGCGGTGCCTCCTGAGGAGTTGACGATGCGTACCTTGTAATCGATGAGCCTGAGGTCCTGGATGCAGGGATATTTCGGGGCGAGGGCGCGGCGCAGGCTGTTGTCCAGGGCGTTGACCGGCCCGTCGCCCTTGGCCACGGTATGCGCCTCCTCCCGGCCCACAGACAGCATCACGGTCGCTTCGCAATTGGTGAAGTTTTTCTGCGCGTCTTTGCGCATGGACACATGGTATTCCACCGGAGTGTAGAACGGGGCGGACGGGCGCAGCCGCCGCCGGACCAGCAGCTCGAAGGAGGCATCGGCGGCCTCGAACTCATAACCCTCGTTTTCCATCTGTTTGACCACCTGCAAAATTGTGCGGGTCTCGGCGGATTTTTCCTCGAGTTCGATTCCCAGCTCACGGGCCTTGAGCATGACATTGGTGCGCCCGGAGAGCTCGCCCACTAGGATGCGCTGGTGGTTGCCGACCAGGGCGGGATTGATGTGCTCGTAGCTGGCATCGGTTTTATTCACCGCGTTGACATGCATTCCTCCCTTATGAGCAAAGGATGAGATGCCCACGAACGGGGCCCGCGGATCGTGGTTCTGGTTGGCGACCTCATCGACAAAGTGGGACAATTCGGTGAGCCGTGCCAGACCGCCCTCCGGCAGTACCCGGTGTCCAAGTTTGAGTTCGAGAAGTGGGATCACCGAGGTCAGGTTGCAGTTGCCGGTGCGCTCACCGTAGCCGTTAACGGTGCCCTGGACTTGGAGGGCACCTGCCTCGATCGAGGCGACCGCGTTGGCAACGCCCAGGCCGCAGTCGTTGTGGGTGTGAATGCCCACCCGGCAGCCAACCGCTGCTTTGGCCGCTGTGGTAATCCGCGCCACCTCCGAAGGCAGGGAGCCGCCGTTGGTGTCGCACAATACCACATAGTCCGCCCCCGCCTCCTCCGCCGCCTTCAATGTGCGCACCGCGTAGTCCGGGTCGGCCTTGTAACCATCAAAAAAATGCTCCGCGTCATAAACCACCTCGCGTCCGTGCTTTTTGAGGAACGCAACAGTGTCGGCGATCATTCGAAGATTTTCATCGCCGGTGGTTCGCAGCACTTTTTCCACATGCAGCAGCCAGGTCTTGCCGAAGAAGGTGACCGCCGGCGTTTCCGCGCGCAGCAGCAAGTCCACCTGCGAGTCCTGTTCTACCTTGGTGTCCGGCCTGCGGGTGCTGCCGAAAGCGGCAATCTTCGCCGTACCCCAGGAATGTTTGGCCGCCTCGGTGAAAAACCCGATGTCTTTTTCGTTGGAACCCGGCCAGCCGCCCTCGATGTAATGCATGCCGAAGTCGGCCAGACGCGTGGCGATGTGGAGCTTGTCAGCCAGGGAAAAGTGGATGCCTTCCCCCTGCGAGCCGTCGCGCAGGGTGGTGTCATAGAGGGTGATGGGGGATGGATTGCTCATGGAAATCAATGCGTGGCGCGCGGCGGTCCGCTCCACGCGCGGGTCAAATGCGAATACCGCCGTCGGCGCGCATCGCGCGACCGCTCCGGGAACCGGCTGCATTTGACTCGAAAGACATCCACGAGAAATAGCGCGCGGCGGCGGGCGGGCAAGATGGAATTCTTGCTACGCGGAATGGGACAAGACAAAACTCCAATCGCATGGGAGGTGTCGCAGACCTGCCTCTACTTCCCATAATTCAAACAACCGGCGAAAGGGCCGGAAAAAAATTCGAAACTTTTTCAAAAAACCTGTTGACCACCGCGCGCAATTCCGTAGCGTCTCGCTTCCCGTTCTTTGAGAAACCGGTCCGCGCGATGCGGATGGTGGAATAAAAAAAGTCACGAGAATGAAAAATTCCTGTTGACCATTCCGCCGGGAAGAATATGATCTTCTTCCCTTTCGATAAAAAAGGGTTCGGATGTGAAAGCCTCTACGGTCTGCCGGAGAGGGGATTGCGGAAGAAAAGCCGGGTGGAAAACCCGCAACGATCTTTTATCTAGACCAACGCCGGCAAGGATGTCTGGCGAGTTGCCTGTCTGCCGAGATGCCTGTC